>JANMVQ010000528.1:0-11801 GCA_031392845.1 Chloroflexota bacterium | reverse complement strand
AACAGTTGCACAATTGGGTTCGAAACTGCTGTATCTTTTCAATTTGGGGTATTTGCATACACAGGTTGTTGTGCAGCAGTTTCGGCTTTTTGGAAAGTCGCGAACTTGAACAAGTGTTCTACAGGCGCTCTAAACTCAAGTAATGATGGCTGCGGCACTATTAGTACTTTGACATTGTCAAAGAAGTTAACCATGACCCGCCAACTCTGACGGATTTATTTCGCCTAATTTCAGTCATACAGTATTTACAATAAATATGGTATGTTGTAAACTGCATCCTATGCCTGAAAGTAATCTCATCACTGTCGCAGACGCAGCGACACAAACAGGATATAGCCGCGAATACATACGTGAGCTTGCGCGGGATGGTGTCATTCCTTCGCAGAAAGTCGCAACCGTGGTCTTAGTAGATATCGAGGCACTAAAGGCCCATCGTGAGCAGTCGGCACACTGGACAGTGAAAGCCGAGACGACCACAAAATAAACGAGCTGATGCACCCCGCCAGGAACACATCAGCCCACAGATTCACCACTTTTCAAATGGAGTAAACCTATATGAGCCATTCTAACAAATCTCCAACGGGCACCCCCAAGCGCACAAAGACGACCAACAAAGCAGAGTTTGAAGCGCTCTACGCAAAGAACTGTTACCGTCTGATTTTGATTATTTGCTGGCGACCGCAGAGACCATGCGTGACAAGGCGTTGATTCGTGATGTTCGGCGCATTGTGGCCGGTTGGCGTAAAGCTGGACTACCTACTGCGGCGCTGCTTGCCGTGATTGATGCGGCGGCTGAATCATCGAAAGCGGGCGGTGGCGTCGCGGCAATGAAGATTGCAATACAAGCCGCATTTGATAAGGCGATGGGCTGCACAGGGGGCAGCGATGGCACGAAATAGCTCCACCCTACAGGCTGACAACCCACTTACAAACCAGACGTTAGCACGCCAAATCCCTAATGGTGTTGTCAATCTCAATTTGTATCTCAACCCACCTAAGCCCTATGCCAGCACAACAAAGCGTAAGCAGCGCAGGGTCAAACGTGTGAAGGTCAAATAAGCTATTTATTTCTGGCGCGCTTCGATCTGCAACGCGCCAGGTTTTGCGGAGCATAAAGACATGACAACTCAAATTCAAACCGTAGCGATTGATCCGGGCTTTGGGAGCTTCAAGTATGCGACCAGTGCAGGCACGGCGGGCGAGATCGTGGCCCACGTTGCGCCGGTGCTCAACATAGACAAGCGCATGAACTTCGCCCAGGTGGGCATGGGTGCCGAAGCAAAGGTCGGGCCAAAGCCGTTGCTGATTCGTAACGGGATCGGTGACTTTTACGTCGGACTGGGTGCAAAGGATCGCGGGACACTCATCGAAAACAATGACCTTGATAAGCTGATTGATTCACCCGAAGCGCGGGCGTTGTTCTACGCAGCCATGACCAAAGCGCAGGCGGTGGGTAAGTTCGACGTGCTGACGGCTTTACCTATGGCGCTGGTGATGGGTGCCGATGCCAAACACAACGTGGATCAGGTTAAGGCGTGGATGGGCGGCGAGCACGAATGGCAGGCCGATAATCATGCGCGGGTGCCCATGTCCGCAGCGTGAAGACGCTCAGCCAAGCCCAAGCGGTATTGTTTGACTATGCGCTTGCGATGGATGGCACAGAAGCCAACAGCATCAGCGGCGAAGTGGGTGTGATCAGCATCGGCCACAACACGATTGAGTTGCTGGTGTTCGACAACGGCAAGCCAATGGAAGCCTTCGCCGCCAGTGAACAGAAGGGCGTGCGCTACGTGCTGGAGCTTGTCGCGGAGCACATGGGCGCGGATTCGGTGGGCGTGGTTGATTCGTGGATTCGTGAGAAGCGGCCAGAAGCCCTGGCGCACTTGCGGGCCGTGCTTCCATCGTGGCACTCACAGATCAAAGGGCTAGTGGATCGGCGCTGGCGCACGGTTAAGGATCGCTTGCGGGTGGTGGCCGTGACGGGTGGGGGTGCGTTACCTGAATTCGCTGGGCCGACATTGAAAGGCATGTTTGGCGAACGGCTGGCAATCGCGCACAATCCGACCGGGGCCGTAGCCGATGGGCTGATGAAACTGGCGGCACGCGGTGCGACAAAGTAGAGGTGAGTTATGGCAGACGTTCAAAAGCGCTTCGTCAAGTTGACGCTATACCCGGTGGATGATACGGACGTGATCGCCATGATTGACAAGCTGGCGCGGTGTGGACGATTGTCTCAGACGGTGATTGCAGCGCTTCGGGCGTATCAGGCTGGCCCTGTGTTGCATCAGCAAGCGCAAGGCGGGGCGTTTGAACCATTGGCCGATGTCGCGTCTACGTCAAGCGCAAAAACGCAAGCCGTGGATGAATCGGTGTTCTCGTTTCAGTAGCCATGAAATACAAAACCGCGTCCGCAATCTGTGCGCTGATGTGCCTGTCCTGGCTGGCTTTGGCTAGTGTAGGACATGCGCAAGTTGATTGTGGCACGATTGCGCAATGTAGAGCGGTTGCAGCGGGGGCGGATGAGCAGGCCAAGCAATTTACAAGAGAGACCGCTGAGGCAAAGCAGGCAGAGCGACAAGCAACCGCTGATGCGAGGACAGCCACAGCGCAGGCCATGCCCACGACTACATCCTTGCCAACAGTAACGCCGTTGCCAACCAACACGCCACAGCCAACAGCGACTGCTACACCTGGCCCAACATTGACACCGAGCGCGACACCGTTACCCATTGCGACCGAGCGGCCAAGTGCGATTGATCGCGTTGTGGAGCGCATCCTGACACAGCCAACGCCGAAGCCCGAAGGCAGCACAGAGCCAAAGACGCCGTGGACTACTTATCTGGTATGGGTGCTCTTGGCGTTGTTTGCTGTTGCAATGCTGAAAGTAATCTTCGGGCAAGTTACAACCGTGTTGCCACCCGAACCACCGCAGGCATGGAGAAACGACGATGAATACATCGATTAACACAAGCTACCTTGAAACCGCAAAGGCGGCGGCGCTGATCGCGCTGGCGGGTGTAGGTGTGTCGCTTGTGATCTTCATTGCACTCGGTGTGACCATGTGGAGTGCAGAGGATAAGGCCACAAAGAACACCCCGGCGATTGTGTTCAGCGTGGGTGCTGGCTTGTCGCTGATTGCAGGGATCGCCATGTATGCGCGGCATGTGCTGACCGACACCGGAGCCAAGACAACCCTTGCCCAAGCTGAAGCCACACGCATTAAAGCCGCAGCGGGCAAGGACATCGCCTACACAAACTCAGTCAATCGTCTAAACGGTGCGCAGTATCGGCCCATGCCACAACTGCCAGCACACAAGCCGGTAGCGTTGAAGGCAGGTAATCGCGTAATTGATGGTGACTTGTTCAAGACTGAGCCACAACCCAAGCCAATAACAAATTGGCAAGCGCCAATAAGCGCACAGGCTGTGCAAGATGGCACTGAAGACATAGATGACGATGGCCTGACGGTGCCTTCGTTCGTCCGGGTAGAGCATAGGGCGAAGGTCGAAGTCCCGGTAGAAAGCTACGATGATCGCCAGTTACGTATCCGCCAGATTGCAACGCTGATCTATGGCAAATGCAGACAGCGCAATCCATCGCGAGCCTACATCGAAAGCAAGCTGGGTAAGGTAGGCGCAACGAATGCGCTGATACGATCCAACAAAGATGCTACTGACGCGATGGAAGACCTACGGCAAATGGGTAAAGCATGGCGCGACGATGGCAAAACATCACCGTGGCTTTGGGTGGATGAATCGACAGGACAACCGATAGACTTAGGGTAGTGTGGGCAGGTGGTGAAAATATGAGCGAACGAACAACAGTGGACAAAATTCTGATGGATCGCATCGACCGAGACGATACGGTTGATGATCGAATCAAGGCGGCCATCCGAGCGCATATCCAGAAAGTTACCGGAACTTTGGGCAAGCGGATGGCTCACACTATCGACATTCAAGCGTTGGCACTGGCGCAGATGTTGAATGAACTGGCCTGGCAGGGCATCGGGCAAATGAGTGTTGTTGTTGAGCAGATAGGCACCGAGTCCGCGATGGATCGAGCAGTTGAAGCGTTGGAGCTGGCAACATCCGACTCACCACCCCTGCGCAAGGATGGGCAGCCCAAGACGGCGGGGGGCGTCTTTCTCATGCTCACGAAGAAGGACTACTGGCGGGCGATGAAGGCGAAGACGAAGGCCGGAAAGTTGGCGCGGGCAGTCGGCAACCCATTGACACCGGCACCACATAGCCATATAAAGAACTCAGCCGAAGACGTGTAATCATCGGCTGAGTTATTAGACCGCGATAGCAGCGCAGTGTTGAAAGTATCGTAGCAAAAGGCTACTCACAAGTCAACATCAAAACGCGCTGACCATCATGGTCAAGCGCGTTTTTTGTTTGAACGAGGTGAGTTATGCAAGTGACACAAGAAGTAACGGTACCGGTACCTGGCAGCCTTGATAGTTACATTGTCAGCACGCCAGATACGCTTGGCGGTAGGCCGCGCATCGCCGGGCATCGAATTGGTGTCGTTCACATCAAGAGTTGGCGGCTGCGAGCCGGAATGGCGTTTGAGGAAATCGCACAGACCTACGACTTGCCGATAGCGGCGGTCTATGCGGCGATGGCTTACTACTACGATCATAAGGCAGAGATCGATGCACGCGAGGCAGAGGACGATGCATTTGCCGATTCATTGCGGGCTGAGAATCCATCTTTGCTGAAGGCAAAACTGGCCGGGATGCAGTCTTAGCGCATGGCAACCGCGATTAGGTTCCACCTTGATGAACACCTTAGCCCGGACATTGCGAACGCTCTGGGGCGCAGTGGCATAGACATCACGACCACAGTTCAGGCGGGACTACGCACAGCTCCAGACGCAACACAATGGGATTATGCGCAGCGGGAAAGCCGGGTGATCGTCACTTGTGATACAGATTTCTTGCTCATGCACAAGGCCACCCCAATTCATTCAGGCATCGTGTTTTTTGCCAAAGGAAGCTTAACCATGCGCGAAATCATCGAGGGCTTGACACTGATTCATGGCGCAATGTCGCCTGACGAGATTCGCAATCGTATTGAGTTTTTGTAATGAGTAAAAGAGCCATCATCTGCGCCCGCGTCAGCACCACAACCCAAGCTGAGAAGGGACATAGCATTCCTTCGCAGTTCGAGCTTATGCGCCAGTATGCGAAGCGGGAAGGGCTGACCGTCATTGCCGAAGTGCAAGACGACATCAGCGGCGCTATCCCCATCCGCCAAAGACCAGGTGGGCGAGCGCTATATGAACACATCGATGGTAAAACGGCTGAGGCCGTGGGCTTCTTCACAGTTGACCGCATTACCCGCGATGAAGACCTGATCGAGATCAACGTCATCCGGCGCGATGTTCGCAATGCTGGCATGGAGCTGCACTATGCTGCTGATGGCGGCAAAACCGACCTATCCACGATGGGCGGCATGATTGACACGCTTAAGGCCGCTGTAGCCGCTGAGGAACGCAAAAAGATCATAGAACGCACCACACGTGGGCGCAATACCAAGGCGCGGGCGGGCAAGGTCATTGGCGCATGGCGCGCTCCTTATGGCTATAAGCTGCAAGGCGATGCGCTGGTGATTGACGACAAAGAGGCTGACTTTGAGCTTAAGCGGGCCACCTTGGAAGTATTACAGACTGAGGTTGTTGTGACGGGTGACCAGGCAGATGTGACCATCACCATCAGCGAACGACATAAAGAGACGTTGGGAATTCAACTCCCCTATTTCAAAATATAGTAGGTCCCTTTTTTCTCGCCTATCCGCATCATCACACCTTTCTCTACCAAATCGGCCAAATCCATGCGCAGCGTCTCTGGCGACACATTCGGCACCAATGTCTGGAAATCGCGATTCGTAATGCGTCCATGCTCCCGTATATATTGCAACACGCGCGCTTGACGCTCGTTGACAGTCAACTGCGCGCCGGGGGTGCCTTCTGGAGCGGATGCCGAACTGGGCGCGGTCACCAAAATATTATGCACCATGCGCTTGTCGCGCATATTGCTCATTGTTACGGTAAAGCTGTAACTGGTAGCGTTGAACTTTGGCTGCGGATGCCCCTGTGCCGTCAGCTCCTCAATCATCCGATCAATGCCCAACCCCAACTCTTCGATGTATCCCCATTGATACAATCCCTGCACCAATCTTGGGTTACGCGAGAAATGCTCTTCGATAATATTATCGAGTGTAATATAGCCCGCCAGACCTCCGGGTGAACTGATCTCCATTCGGTCGGAGAATTTCCGGATTTCGATGCGCCGTCCCTTCAGCCGGTAATCGCGATGGCATACCGCGTTGACCAAAGCTTCGCGCACCGCCAACTCGGGATACTCCAGCACTTCCTCGCGTTGTGGACCTTTGACAATGGCCCCGACCCGCATCTCTTCAAATACCGTTTGCCAGGCTTTTTCAATGACTCGTGCCAGTGGTCCGCCGATTTCTTCGCGACGACCATAGCCCATGGCACCACCGTCTGCTCGTGCATCGGTACCAGGAAACTTCACAAACACAATCCCGCTATTGGGCAAAAAGGCTTGCGGGTTTTTAGCGAAAAGAAGAATGCCAACCACTGTCGGCGCGCCATGTGCATCTATCGCACCAATATCGCGCAGTATCGCCTGCGCTTCGCGCGCCTCTACCCGCCGCGTGCGCTGCTCGCGTTTGGCAATGAATTCTTTGATGATGTCCTCATCCAGATCATCAAGCGTCGCGCCAGGCATACCCTCGATCTCAAAATCACCGCTACTTTTGCTAGTGGCCAGGTTGCGGATTTCGTCGCCGGTCAGTGCGCGGTTTTGCCCACCGGCCCGTACAATCACGCGGCCATCCTGCATAGAGTGCATGTCGGTGCTGCGCGGCACCCGTACGACTAATGACGGCCCAGCGCTACCGGTATCGGACGGTTCCAGCGATGCCCGCACCGGCGGTTTGGTCATTGCGGCTGCCTCGCGCAACGCATTCTCAATATCTTCCGGCATCACCCTTGAAGTCATCTTGCCGCGCTCATCAAAGCCCATAACGATCGTGCCGCCATCGGTGTTGGCAAATGCCACCAAATGTTCAGCAATATGTCGGGTATTGGCATCCGGCAAAAGTGCAAGTGTTTGAGTAGAAGAGCGAGCATTCATCACAGAACAAGTATTCTACTCTTATCTAGGGCGACGCGGACATGGACGAACTTTGCTTATTCGAACGTCGTACAATGCTCATCTCTTGAGTTTCATAGCCATCTTGCATGCAATGGCCGCTTTTTTGCTCGCGGTCTATGCGTTTCACCAGGGTACATTGCTCGTGTTATACATGTGCCGCTCTCGTTTGGGTCATTGGTCTGCCCATGCCGAGCAGCGTAACGACGCGCAAGTCCCAGCTGTAACGGTTCAGATTCCACTCTTCAATGAACGCCTTGTTGCGGAGCGGGTGATTCATGCACTTGTTGAGTTGGATTACCCGCGCGATCGACTGCAGGTGCAAATTTTGGATGACTCGACCGACGAAACGGTTCATATTGTGCAACACGCAGTAGCGTGTGCAGCCAGCGCAGGGTTATCCATCGAACTATTGCACCGCGACAATCGCATTGGCTATAAGGCAGGCGCGCTGGCAGCAGGGTTGCTGCAAACCCAGAATGAGTTCATTGCCATGTTCGATGCAGACTTTGTGCCTCCGCCAGATTTTTTACGGCGGCTGATGCTCACCCGAGGTGTATTTAACGATCCGCAGGTGGGCTTTGTGCAGACCCGCTGGGGTTATCTTAATCGCGATCAAAATGCGGCCACCCGCGCTCAGGCCATGATGCTGGACATGCATTTCATGGTGGAGCAGCCTGCTCGCAATAGCAGCGGCTTGCTAATGAGTTTCAATGGCTCCGGTGGTATCTGGCGGCGCAAATGCATCGAAGATGCCGGTGGCTGGCAACACGATACGCTAACCGAAGATCTCGATTTGTGTTACCGCGCTCAGTTGCAGGGGTGGCGCGGCATCTATCTGGCAGATGAAGTGTCGCCTGGGGAATTGCCGCCTACCGTGTTGGCTTTCAAACGACAGCAGGCGCGCTGGTCGCGCGGCACGCTGCAATGTGTGCGTAAACTCATGCCACAAGTGCTGCGCGCTAAGCTCTCGCTGCCACAAAAGGTGGCGGCCTGGATGCACCTAAGCGGCTACATGATTCATCCGCTGATTTTGCTGATGGCAATTACCACGCCATTGTTGCTGATTCGTTCGTTGTTTGGCGATCCAACAGCGCGTTTGCCATTATGGCTAAATTACTTTAGTGTGGTGAGTCTGGCTCCGATCATTGCCATGTGGGTGGGCGCACGTGCACATGGGCGCAGCGCAGCCCAATTTATGCGCGATCTGCCCGCGACATTGTTGCTAGGAATCGGGGTGGCATTTTCAAACACAATGGCCATGGCGGCCGCATTGCTTGTTCGCGGTTCGGGTGAATTTTTGCGCACGCCCAAAACTGCCTCCACTAATCAAATACCGCCCATACGCGCTGCCAAACACACCCCCTACACCACTCGCCCCAATTGGACCATGTGGATTGAGCTAGGGCTGGCAGTCTATGGTCTGCTTGCCACCCTGTTGTTATTGAATATGGGCTATTGGTGGTCGGTTATTCCAACATTGCTGTATGCGTGCGGTTTTGGCATCGTGGCGATGAGCCAGTTGCTGGCCCGCTGGATAGACTAATACCGCACCAGCCGCCGTGCCCGCCGCTGGATACGCAGATTGGACTCAGCGCTCGATTCGGGGGGCGCATCGCCCCGAGCTAGGCCACGCGTGCTGCCAAAATTGTCTGTGCCAGGCAGGGCCGATGCAATAACACTCCGCACTGCCGAGCCTTTGGCCAAACCCGCTAAACCAGCGACTGCCTCACGGGTATTTTGCAGGGCACCTATCAGCGAGTGCATCGGGCCGACCCCTGCACCGACGAACAAGCCACTGAGGATCATATCGATGCCGGCAGGAACTTTAAAGCCGATTGCGTTGAAAATGTAAATATTGCCGGCCACACTGACCGCCAATCCCAGCACCAAGCTGCCCAACAGCGTAATCGCGCGCTTCACAGTTATGTACTGTGGCGCTTTGAGCGTCTCACCAATGCGATCTTGCGCATCCATTAAGCGCTCTTCAGCTTCCTGCAATGCGCCCATCAGTTGCGGATAGCGCTCATCAGTTGGGGTGGTTTTGCCCAACTGAACGGCCACTTCAGACACGGCGTCGTTGGCGTTGTTCAGCTCATCCTTCATCCAGGTGATGCCGCGCGCGCCGCCACCGACCAGCTTGCCTACGGTCAAGGCAAAACGCTCATATACGTCAAACGCGATTTCCCAGAAGCGCTCGATAGCCGCCGCCAGCGCCACAAACGGCGTCAGCGCGACGCTGAAGTCGGTCACGCTAAAAGCTTGCACGGTGCTGACTACAGAGCGAGACTGATTAAACAGGTATAGCAAAATTAGAAACAAAACGACGATGATTGCCAGAAAAATGACATTGACCAGATTAAGGCCAGCCAGAATAGAGGGGGTTTTCTTCACGCCTAAACTCCTGATAAAACATTTTGGGCAGAGCGCATTTCGGCGCGCTGCCCACGAAGCCCTAGTTTACGCGCAGGGCGCAGTTTGTGTAGCGCCACTGGTTGATGAATATCGGTTCTACCGAGTAAAACGGGATAAACCACGAATCTCACTAATCTTCACGAATAATTCGTGTGATTTCGTGTGATTCGTGGTTCATTTCCCGCTAAAGTTGGGCAAGCTTGGTTTTCAAAATTGGATACAATATCCAAAAATGGCAACTTCACCTTTATCCTCACAACCTCAAACAGTGCCACGCACGTTGACCCAGCATGTAGTCGGTCTGCTGCGCGACAGCATATTGCAGGGCAAGTTGCAGGGCGGCCAAGTATTGCGGCAGGAAGATTTGGCGACTCAGCTCAAAGTCAGCCGTATTCCGGTGCGTGAGGCTTTGCGCCAACTGGATGCTGAAGGGTTTGTGACGCTTAATCCGCATCATGGGGCGGTGGTCGTTTCACTTTCGGCTGAGGAAGTGCAAGAAATTTATGACATCCGAGTGGCGCTAGAAACGCAAGCCCTGCGGCTAGCCCTGCCCAAATTTGCCGCCGATACGCTGCAGCAAGCCAATGCCATTCTCGATAGTATCGATCAAGAGGCGGACGTGGCCAGATGGGGCGAACTGAACTGGCAGTTTCACGAAGTTCTATATCGCCCTGCATTGCGGCCGCGGCTGCTCGCCATTATCAAGTCGCTGCACGACAATGTTGGACGCTATTTGCGGTTACATGTGGCACTCGACGCGCATACCAGCACCTCGCAACAACACCATCGCGCGTTGCTAGCGGCCTGTAAAAAGGGCGATATAGATCTCGCAGTCCAAATCCTGGAGACGCATCTGCAAGCAGCCAGCCGCAGCTTGTGCGGTCGATTGCGGCCTCCCACAAATCTGATTTAACCCATGAGTATGATTTTGAATCCATTGAACCCAGCAAATGACATCGCCACACAGGGCGTGCCCCACTCTAACGACCTGATCAACCCCAGTGGCACCGCAAATAACGTGGCCACGCTTGAACGCATCGAGCAACGCTTGTTGTGGCTTTCGACGCTGATGATTCATCACGCGAATAATGTGCGGCCCAATCCAGACAAGAGCAAAATTGGCGGGCATCAGGCATCAGCCGCCTCATCGGCCAGCATCATCACTGCGCTGTATATGCATCATTTGCAGGCCAACGATCGGGTGATGATCAAGCCACATGCAGCCCCACTCTTGCACGCGGCCTTGTATGTGCTGGGTGGATTAGATCGTAAATACCTGACTATGCTGCGTCAATTCGGCGGATTGCAGAGTTATCCCAGCCGCAGCAAAGACCCCTTCGCTGTGGATTTTGGCAGTGGGTCGATGGGGCTGGGGCCAGCCACCCCCATTTGCGCATCCCTGGTGCGTGATTATGCGCAACAGCATTTTGGCCAGACCGACGCCGGGCGCTTTATTGCTATGGTGGGCGATTCCGAGCTGGATGAGGGCAATTTGTGGGAATTATTCATCGACGAATTCATGATTGCCTCACTCAAAAACATGACCCTCATTTTGGACTACAACCGGCAGGGTTTGGACAGGGTGGTGCCGGGGGTGCGCGCCACTCGGTTGAAAGCGCTATTTGCCGATTGCAGTTGGGACGTAATTCAGGTGAAGTATGGCCGCAAGTTGCAAGCCGCATTTGCCCGCGAAGGTGGCGAACGACTGCGCCATTTCATCGATGAGATGCGCAACGAAGAATATCAAGGCCTGCTGCGCGCCGACGGTCCCACGGTTCGGGCAGCCATCGCTGCCTACGACAAGCGGGCGGGGCAGTCCATAGAGCATGTGGCCGATGCAGACTTGCCGGCGCTAATCAGCAATCTGGGCGGACATGACCCTGTTGAGCTATTGCGTGCATTGGACCAGGCAGGTCGCAGCACCCGGCCTACATTGATTTTTGCCTACACCATTAAAGGCTATGGCCTGCCGTTGGCGGGTGACCCGCTCAACCACTCGGCGCTGCTGGGCACCGAGCGCATCAACGAGCTACGCACGCAGATGGGTCTGACGGAGGAAACGCAGTGGGACGCGTTTGAGCCCAACTCACCCGAAGGGCAATTGTGCCGTGCGCGCGCTAAGGTGCTGCAACTCGCGCCTAAACGTGCCAGTCACCCGCCTGCCGTCACTCGCGCCGAAATCCCCAACGAGTTGAACGCCTCA
>JANMVQ010000419.1:0-7654 GCA_031392845.1 Chloroflexota bacterium | reverse complement strand
GACAGTCATCGACACCGCCAAACTTAAAGGTCAGGCTGTCTTTGAGACTTTAGTCAACCTCATGGGCTTACCCGTCCTGCAATTCCTACACCCTGCCGTCGCAATTCACTCCTCAGCTTAAATTTTCCCGTGAGCAATTACTTTGAGAAGGTTACTGAAACCACACCCGCAAAAACGGCCATGCGTGATACAGCAATAACAAACCCGCGCCAACAACCAGCAATCCACTATAGGCGGGCAACACTTGCACAAATCGCATCACACTTGGCGCAAACTGAACCAGCTTGTTTTCGGCTTGATGTCGCTTTAACCACTTCTCGCCGTACAAAACGGTGATGCCAATGAGGCTGAGCACCAGCGCCAGCCCGACACTGAACGCGACGATTAACATCATCCCGAAGCCCAATCGCCCCAAACCCAACGCACTGAGCAGCACGATGAGCGCAGCCGGACAGGGCACTAATCCACCGGCAATGCCCACCGTCAAGATGCCGCGCCAGCCCGATTTGCCCTCCGACGGCAAGTGCGAATGGCTATGACCCGCTGCGTCGTCATGGCTGTGTGCGCCCGCGCCTTCGTGGCTGTGGTCCTGACTGGATGGGTTGCGCAACCGACTCAGGAACATGCGAATTCCCATCACGATGATGATCAACGCCGATGTGAGACCCAGCAACGGGAACAGCTTCTCGGGCAAGATGAACTGCGACGCAAACAGTGTGACCAGCCCCATAATGAACACGCTGGAGGTGTGCATGGTCGTGATGGTGAGACCGAGGCCAATCGCGTGGCGCGGCGTAGCGCGTGTGCCGACGAGATACGCCGCCGCCATCGTCTTGCCGTGGCCGGGCTCCAGAGCATGCAGCGCGCCCAACGCCACCGCCGTGAGCAAGGCGATGATGATAACGGAGGGGCTTAACTCGTGAAGCGTGATGAGTTCGGCGAACTCGGCATCAGTCTTGGCTGAGCCGAATGCGCTGGTGGTTGCAGTATTTGCTGTGGCCGGGTTCTGTTGTGGTGGAGTCAATGTGCCGGAGATGCGGAACTTGGCACTGAGCTGTCGCAGTGGCGCTGACAGCATGTTTTGCGGGTATTGGCGTAATTCGTTGCTCACATCTTTGTCAGAAACGTTCGAATCCAGAATGTTCACGCCGTTTTGCTCGCGCGTCACAATCTCGCGCCAGCCCAGCCGATCGGGGTCGTTGTTGTCTTTGTACTCGATGGCGATGCTATCGGCGCTAACTTGAGGAAGGGGTGCCATCAACCAGAATGACAAACGCAACAGGTTAAGTTTGCCTTGTCCGGCCGGGAAGGCGAGTGTTGGGGAGATGACTTGCATCTGCACAGGTTTGCCCTCGATAGATAGTGTCAGGTTTTGAACCAGAGCTTGTGTTCTTTCGGTACTGAATCGTTCAGTCTCGCTCGCGCTCATCTTGCCATCGCCATCCGCATCAATCTTTTGCAGGGTCTGGAAGGCGGGTATCTCGGCCATATCCAGCACATAGAAGATATGCATCTCGCCGGGTGCAGGCTCCAGGCGGCTGTAATGATTGATGGTGAAGTTACCCAGAGGATGAGCTGAAGCAGTAGCAGGCACAAGGAGCACGGCTAGCAACACAAGCCAGGATGCCAAGACACGAAGAATCATAGAATGCATGTTTATATAACGCCTTACTGAGCAGATTTGGACGTGCAACTTTCTTATTGCGCCTGTAATCGCCATCGTACCAGTCACTTATTAGCTGCTCAATGCATTCAAAATGCTATAGGCAAATATGCCTATGGAGCAGTCGCTGACACTTGCGTAGCATCAGCCTAATCTGATGAAAACTAAACTTGCCGTGCTTATCCGCACGTTGATGGGTGTGCTGCTGCTCACCGCCTGCGGCCAGCCGCCTACGCCCACACCCAACCCCAACGGGCTGAAGATCGAATTCACGACGAATCCGCCGGTGCTGAAAGTAGGTGACGCTGAACTGATCGTGACGGTAAAAGACAAAGATGGCAAGCCTGTCGACGGCGCCGAGGTGAACATCAGTTACAGCATGACCACGATGAATATGGGCAACACTTCTGGCAAAGCCACTGATGAGGGTGGCGGCCGATATACCATCAAGACATCGTTTGGTCACACCGGCAACGTCAAGTTCACAATTCAAGTGGACAAGCCGGGCTTGCCACAAGGCATCCTTGAGACCAAGCTGGACGTGCAGTGATCTATCACACTATTGAATCTGATCTAGCGAAGATAAACTGAAGTGTGTCAATACGGTTAATCCCAATAGCCTGGGCTAGTCGCACAAGGCCAGCAAGTGAATGCCACATAATTCGAGTAAAGTGGTTGAAATGCAAACAGATCACTTCAGACTAGGGGCACCCCATGTGGCTTAACGCCGTACTGGGAATCGGATTGGTTGTCGCAGGGGTTGTGTTGCTTGTCCGTGGGGCAGATTGGTTCATGGATAGTGTGGCTGATCTGGCGCGCGAATTCGGCATGAGCGCGCTTGTGTTGGGTATTCTGCTGGCAAGCTTAGAACCCGAAGAGATGCTCACCGCAGCCATCGCGTCTTTTCGTGGAAATGCCGGGCTGGCAGTGGGCAATGTCGTCGGCAGCAACATCGTGATCACCACGTTTGCATTGGGGCTGTCCGCGCTCATCTCCCCGGTCGTCATCGGCTTCACGATTCGACGCCAGGCAATCGTAGCCACGCTCGTCTCGATTGTCCCCATTGGGTTGATGTACACCGGCAGCGTTGGACGCGCAGCGGGACTCGTCATGCTGGCGGCGTTTGTCGGGTACTCCGTCTTTCTGGTCTGGCGATCCAAAGCCGATTTAGACATGCACACGCCGATATCCTCAACTTCTTCAGAAATCGAAACTGATGAGCGCGGGGATGAGAGCAGGATACGCCCGCAACGCATGTCTGCAAAGATGCGCCTCACCTTGCTTACGCTGGCTGGGCTGATAGCAATGACACTGGGCGGTTGGTTGCTGGTAGAGGGTGCCCTAAAACTGGCTGACACATTTGGGTTGGCAGAAGGTGTCATGGGCGCCACTATTGTCTCAATGGGCACCGGTGCAGAGATGATTGCACTGGGTATTAGCGCGGCACGCAAGCGACGCACAGACATTCTGGTGGGTGGAATCGCTGGATCGTTTGCTTATAACCTGCTTGCCACGTTGGGGCTTGCCGCCGTAATCCACCCGTTGACTATAGATATGACGATGAGACAGATTGCGCTGCCAATCATGATTGTGGCACACATTGTCTTGCTGATTCTGGTGTGGCGCGGCAAGATTGAACGCTGGGTAGGCGGACTGCTCATTGTGGGTTACTTTGCTTACCTGGTCGTCATCGTACTGCCAGGGCGCTGATCTCTGGCTTTCGAGATACATCCCCATTCATGTCCATACTTGCCTTGCGCCAACGGCTGATCTTGCTTGCGCCACTTGCAGCGATCCTGCTCCCGTTTCTCCTCGTTCCGTCCGTGTGGGGATTTGTCGCCAGTTTCACAAACTATGTGCCGTTTCAGCTCGATCTGCATGGCGTTGGACTACGCAACTACACGAATGTGATTACCGATCACGAGTTCGGTGCAGCCATTCGCAACACGGTCGTCTTCACCCTAACCACAGTCACGGTGGCGATGGTGTTGGGTTTTGGCATTGCCTACTTGCTGCGCAGACCGTTCCGCGGGCGAGACCTGGTGCGCGTGTTGCTCCTGGTGCCGTGGTTGGTTAGCCCAATTGCCAACGGGGTGATGTGGCACTTTCTGCTCAATGGCAAAGTTGGTTTGCTCAACGCCCTGTTAGGCATGCTCAAACTGCCAGACCAGCCCTCGTTGCTCGGCGTGCGCGGATGGGCGCTGCCGATGGTGATGCTTGTTGAGATCTGGCGAACGGCTCCACTGGTCACGTTTCTGCTGTGGCCTGGGCTGACCAGCATTCCTGATGAGCAATGGGAACAAGCAACCTTAGAGGGTGCCACCCTGTGGCAGCGCCTTCGCCTAATCGCACTCCCGCCGGTGTGGCCTCTTATGCTCACGGTAACGTTGTTGCTGGCGGGCAACGCGCTGGGCGCATTTGATAGCGTTTTGGTGCTGACCGGAGGTGGGCCAGGCACCGAGACGGTGACGCTGGGGTTATTCAGTTTCACCCGCGGCTTCAAAGTTTTTGATTGGCCGATTGCGACCACCTCGGCCTGGCTCATCGTCGCCGCTGTATCGTTCCTCGGATTCGTCTATGTTCTTCTCAGCAACGCTCTTCTTCGGGAGACGCACGCGCAGGAGGCGACCTAATCACATGGCAATACCTCGCATCAGTTGGCACGCTCAACAACGCCGTGCGCAGAGGTTGCGGATCGTCCTTCTTAGTGTCATTGGATTGACCTTTGCCGTGCCACTCTTATGGACGCTGCTTGCCTCGGTCGGGGTTCAACCCAGCGGTCATGCATTTCCACCCACGCTCGATCACTATCTTGACGTCGGCATCGCCGAGCCTAATTTCTGGCGCGCGTTGCTCACCAGCAGTTTGGTCTCGGCATTGGCAACGCTACTGACGATGACGATTGCATTTCCGGCCGCCTACAGTCTGGCCCGGGCCAGCAGACGCAGCACCAATAGTTTGCTACAAGCATTACTCGTTCTTGCCAGCTTGCCCGTCATGGCCTATGTCATTCCGCTCAGCGACATCGCCCGCCGAATGCATCTTTTAGATAATGTCATCGGGGTGATGCTGGCGCAGACTGCGGCAGTGGTGCCACTGGCGGCCTACGTGTTGTATGGCTATCTGGCCCGCCTGCCCGTTGATGTTGAAGAAGCAGCCATTCTTGATGGCGCATCGCTGGCGCATCGGCTCTCACACATCGTGCTGCCCATAATTCTGCCAGGTGCGGCTGCCACAGCTATCATTGCGCTTGTTCTGCACTGGAATATGCTGCTGATCCCGCTCGTCCTCAACAACGGCCACATCAAGACGATTCCTCTAGCGATGATTGACTTCTTTACCTTCGAGCGCGAACTGGAGTGGCCGACGGCAGCGGCGGCGTTGGTTGTGTCACTATTGCCTCTGATATCCATGGTGCTGCTCGCATATCGTCTCCTCGCTCGCTTCAGGCTGTCACCGGGAGCGTAGGGATTTGCACAAAAACGTTCGTGTTATTTTAGGTGATACATGTCAATATCATGTTAGCAACCTATTACATACTCTTGGCATTGTTTACGGCATAACCTCCAATCACACTGATATAAGCTGGAACCAATGGCAACACGCAGGGCGACACAAACGATAGAATCCCAGCCACCGCAGCGATGAAGACACTCGGCGCGCCAAGTCTGCCACTACCCAGCACCAGCGTTTCCAAACTAATGCCCGATGCGGCTGCCGCCGAACTCAGCGAGCTGCTCCACTGCGCCATCTGACCCGTCACCATCAACAGGCCAATGCCAATCAGCAGCGCACCGCTGCTGATCTCGATAGCGCGCATGTTGCGCTTGAGCCTGTTAAACAACGGCGTCATGCGATCTGCCAGCAACGCAAACAGCAGGAAGGGCACGCCCAAACCCAGCGTATAGGCCGTGAGTAAGCCAAGCCTCAGCCACAGACTTCCCGCAGCCACACTCATGGATAAAATTGCGCCGAGAAATGGGCCGATGCATGGCGTCCAGCCTGCCGCAAATGACAAGCCGACCAGATAGGGCTGTAACACACCGGCACTCTTGGAGGCTGTAGCCAGCATGCCGACGCGCGTGTCGTTGTAGAGCGTGGGAATTTTGACGATGCGCAAGGTGAACAAGCCAAACATGATGAGCGCGAGGCCACCGATGACACGCACGATTTCTTTGGCGTCATAGATCATATCCCCCAGCACCGTCCCGACGAGGCCAAACAGCCCAATCACAAACGTAGCAAAGCCTGCCACGAACAACAACCCTTTGCCAAAGGTGCTCCAGCGCTGCTGAGTTGTCAACATCGCTTTTGTCGCTGCATGTGTCCCAATTACTTGTTGTGCCATTAAAAATCCTCCAAACGCAATTTGAATTGCAGGCATGCTATGCAAGAGTGTCCATCCACACACCCCGCAAAAATGCCTATTTCGTCCGCGCTGTGACGTACATAGGATATGAGTTTGCATTGGCCGCGAGAGCTATGTGCAGTTTGAGGGAGAAACATGATAATTTAATTGCCGCACATTGCAACATTGATCGCCTGTGGCATGTGTGGCAGACGATTCCAGGCTTAGATACTACTCAGAATACGCTAACAATCGCAGCGCATTCAACACCACCACAATGGTGCTGCCCTCGTGAAACACCACCGCTAGCGGCAACTGCACAATGCCCACCACCGACGACACGATCAGCAATGCGATGACGCCCAGCGAAATAAATAGATTCTGCTGAACGATATTTCGGCTGGCGCGGCTGAGGCCAACCGCAAACGGCAACTTGCGCACATCGTCGGCCATCAGCGCCACATCCGCCGTTTCCAGCGCAACAGCTGTGCCTGCGCCACCCATCGCAATGCCCACCGTCGCAGCCGCCAGCGCAGGCGCATCGTTCACACCATCGCCAATCATTGCGGTTGGGCCATATTGCTGCATCACTTGCTTGATGGCGGCCAACTTGTCCTCCGGCAACAACTCGGCCTTGACCTCGGTAAGCCCCGACTGTCCGGCGATGCGCTCGGCCACCGTCTGCTTGTCGCCGGTCATCATCACCAGATGGGTGATACCCAGTTCGCGCAGCTTGCCCATCGTCTTCGCCACATCCGGGCGCAGCGTGTCGGCCAGGCCGATGACGCCCATAAACTTGCCATCGTGCTGAACCGCCATCGTGGTTTTGCTGTTGCCATCCAGCAAACCAACGGCATCGCGCACGGCTGGTGGCAATGCTTTCTCTTCACCAAACAATTTGAGTGAGCCGATCAATACCGGTTTGCCATCCACGCTGCTGCGCACGCCTTTGCCCGGCACGTTTTCCAGCGCGCCCGCCTTGGGCAGATCAAGCTTCCTCAACTGGGCGGCACGCACAATGGCCTGCGCCAATGGGTGGTTGCTCTGCTGCTCTACTGCGCCCGCGACGCGCAACACATCCTGCTCGGATGCGCCATTAAAGGTGATGACATCGGTTACGCCAAACTTGCCCTCGGTCAGCGTGCCGGTCTTGTCGAAGGCGATGGCTCTTAGGTTGCCCATGTTCTCCAGATGCACGCCGCCCTTAATCAGTACACCATTACGCGCAGCCTGAGCGATGCCCGCCAGTACCGCTGCTGGTGTGCCCAACGCCAACGCGCACGGCGATGCTGCCACCAGCAGCAACATAGCGCGGTAAAAACTATCGCGCCAGCCCCAGATGCCCGACAGTGGTGGCACGACGATCATCAGTAACGTCACAATCAACACACCCGGCACAAACCAAGCCGCAAACTTGTCCACAAATTGTTGGGTCGGGCTTTGCTGGCTTTGCGCCTCGGCGACGAGTTTCATCACCCGGCTTAGCGTGTTGTCGCGCGCCAGTTTAGTCACGCGCACATCCAACGCAGCATCCTGGTTGATGGTGCCTGCGAATACCTCATCGCCCTCATCCTTTTGGTCATCTTCATCAATGCTGGGCAACACAATGCGCAATGCGAGTTGAATATCTTTGGTCATATGTT
>JANMVQ010000406.1:0-4076 GCA_031392845.1 Chloroflexota bacterium | reverse complement strand
GGGGGGGGTAACGAGATCAAGCAGGGGCAGCACGAGCGCGAATGATTTCGGCCAAAGGCGGAATATAACCCAGTTTTGAAATGCGGTCATGGACAAAGGCGTAGAAACTCACGCCAAGTTTTTTTGTAGTTTCGGCCAAGCTCATCCTGGCTGAGGTAACCCCACATTTCTTCAATCGCCCATCAGCTTGTGGTGCGGCCACTTGGCCAACCTCTGCCCACCTTTTTTTGAGAAGATACATAATTTGTTTCGCTCGATCGTCCACCCATATACCTGCAATTGTGGTGTGATCATTGGTTTTATTCGCCCGCACCTACGCTTTTTGATAGATAGCGCAGACAGAATAGGGACTTACTTGCGTTTATTGGTTTTCTCTAGGTATAAATACTTATCTATTACGGGACCAAAGGTTGCTTAATAACAACCCACGTTGGGCTAATATTATGGAGAACCCATCGAGAACACAGAACAATGAACGCAACCAACATACACGAACTCAACAAACAAATAGAAAAGGAATCCTATTTTCTACAAGCACTTCGGAACGAAATCAGTCTAGTGATGGTCGGTCAGGAAACATTGATTGATCGAGTGCTGATTGCCTTGCTGGCGGATGGCCATATCTTGCTTGAAGGTGTGCCTGGCCTGGCGAAAACATTGCTGGTCAAAACGGTGGCTCAGGCGATCCAAGCCGACTTTTCGCGCATCCAATTTACACCCGATCTCTTGCCTGCCGATGTGCTTGGCACCCAGATTTACAATACTCAAACATCGCAATTCAGCATACACAAGGGTCCGCTATTTGCGAACGTGATTTTGGCCGATGAGATCAATCGCGCACCGGGGAAGGTGCAAAGCGCGCTATTGGAGGCCATGCAAGAACGCCAAATCACACTGAGCGGCACAACTTATCCCCTCAACGAGCTGTTCTTGGTAATGGCCACCCAAAACCCAATTGAGCAAGAAGGCACATACCCTTTGCCAGAAGCGCAAACCGATCGCTTCATGCTCAAAGTCATTGTCGACTACCCCACCCGCTCCGAAGAACGACAAATCATGGATCGCATGACGAGGGCAATCTTGCCAACGGTGCGCCCAGTGTTATCCCAAGCCGATATTCTGCATGCCCGCCAGTCGGTACGCCAAATTTACGTGGATGAAAAGATCAAGGATTACATCCTGGACCTGACTATGGCAACCCGGGCACCCGAGGGGAGCAAATTAGCGTCCCTCAAACCGCTGATAGCTTTTGGTGCATCGCCACGCGCCACAATTTACATGGTTGAGGCCGCACGTGCACACGCCTTCCTCAAGGGCCGCGGCTTCGTCACGCCTGAAGACATCAAACAGATCGCTCCAGATGTGTTGCGTCATCGCATCATCACCACTTATGAGGCCGAAGCCGAAGAAATCACCTCGGCCCAGATTGTGCAGAAAATTCTGGACCAAGTGGAAGTGCCCTAGGGATCACCATGATTTCGACCCACATGATCAAGAAAATCCGCCAAATTGAAATCCGCACACGCCACTTGGTTACGGATAGCTTTGCTGGTGAATATCATTCGGTCTTTAAAGGGCATGGGATCGAGTTTGACGAGGTACGACCTTATCAACCTGGCGATGAAATTCGCATGATCGATTGGAATGTGACTGCCCGCACGGGTGTGCCGTATGTTAAACGCTACATTGAAGAGCGTGAACTGAGCATATTTTTTGTGGTGGACGCGAGCGGTTCGCAGGATTTTGGCTCGGTTCAACACTTAAAGCGCGAATTGACCGCCGAGGTAGCTGCCGTCCTGGCCTTCGCTGCCACCAACAATCATGACAAAGCAGGTTTATTGATCTTTACCGATCAGGTCGAGCTTTTTATCCCCCCCCGCAAGGGTCGCAAACATGTGCTACGGATCGTCCGTGAACTGCTGGCATTTACCCCAACCCATCGCGGCACCAATCTCAAACTGGCATTAGATACGATCAATCATCTCCTCAAGCGGCGCAGCGTTATCTTTCTCGTCTCCGATTTTATTGCCGACACCGCCCAGTATCAGCGCGCTCTTTCAATCACCAACCAACGCCACGATCTGATTGCGGTCGAGCTGCATGATCCGCTAGAAACGACAATCGCCAATGTCGGGCTGCTGGCGTTAGAGGATGCAGAGAGCGGCATTGTTACGTGGGTGGATACGGGTAATGCGGTTTGGCGGCGTGAATTTCAACAAAAAATCATCCAGCTAAATCAGAATCGACAGCGTGCGTTTACGCAAGCGAACGTCGATCGCATTCGCCTCTCCACCGGCGAAGATTACGTCGCACCGCTGCTTGGCTTTTTTGAAAAGAGAAGCAGTCGGACAGCACGGTAATCATTTGAGGGTCTATGCATCATCAACGTTTTCACTGCTGCCTAATTTTGTGCGTGGCATTTTTGCTTATCACCGTTGGCACAAACACGGCCAAGGCAGCCGATGATCGGCCAATTGTGACGCTAACGGCCTCACACTCCACGCTTGCGGTTGGAGATGTCATCACGATCACCGTGCAGCTGACGCACACGGCTGAAAATGACATGCTGCCCTTGACACTGGATCGCGGCTGGGGCGATTTTGAAGTGCGTGGCCTATCGCCTGTATCGATTCAGGCTAATCCGGATGGCAGCAAAACCAGCACCCAAGAAATAGGGGTGACATTATGGGGCCTAGGCGCGCAGGGCACACCCGCGTTGTCGGTCAAACTGGTAGATGCACTTGAAAATCAGCGTGAGATCATCGCCCAACCGATCACGTTGACAGTTATCCCAGTCTTGACCGAAACTGACACGGTCCTGCGCGACATAAAGCAACAAACCACTATGCCGATACCGCCAGTCTGGCCGTGGGTAATGGCAGGGAGCAGCTTGGCCTGTGCCACGGTTGGATACGCTGGATGGCAGCTGGTTAAGAATCGGCGTCGCAAACCGGCTACGCCTATTGAAATTGTGCCTGACCCGCGCACAGCCTATCAAATCGCACTGGATGAGTTATCGCATTTGGCCCAGCTACAGCTACCTGCCCTACGGCGTTTCAAAGAGCACTATACGCTGGCGGTCGATATCCTACGGCGATATCTGCTGGCCGGTTTTGGCATTCCTGCCATCGATCAAACCACCAGCGAACTTCGTCGGGCACTAAGACAAAGTGCACTGTCTGCCGAGCAAAGCGATCATTTGTTTGTGATCCTTAGCAACGCCGACTTGGTCAAATTTGCTGATATGGTGCCATCGGATAGTGAAGCCGCACAACTCTTGAGCCAGGCACGCGTATTTGTGCTGACCACACAACATCAATCATCATCTCCGATACTGACACCGGCCCAGGTCGTAGCGGTCAAGGTGGGCGAGCAAAGCGAGGGACAATGATGAATAACATCGCGATTGACTTTTTCAACAGTGTCCTTAGCAATTTCGCAAGGCTACAACTGGCCTCTCCGTGGTGGCTGTTATTGCTACTAGCAATCCCACTGCTGGCCACTCTACGCGTAACGCCTGGGCGGAAACCCGATCAACAAGTTGGCGCGCTACGCTACACAGATGTGCTGCGCATCCAATCCAGTGTGCGCTCGTGGCGTCGGCATCTACAGTTTCTCTTACCGCTGTTGCGTCGATTGGCACTGGTGCTATTGATTGTGGCATTGGCGCGCCCACAACTGGTCGATGCCAGGCAAACCCTCAAAGGTGAGGGGGTTGACATTGCACTGGCGCTAGACATTTCAGGCAGTATGGCCTCACTGGATTTTGAGCCGCAGAATCGACTTGAAGCGGCCAAACAAGTGATCGAGCATTTTGTGGCTGAACGTAATTATGATCGAATTGGCCTGACCGTCTTTGCACGTGAAGCCTTTGCCCAAAGCCCGCTCACGATTGATCACGCGGTCTTGAGCCGCCTGCTGAACCAAGTGAAATTGTCGACGGATTTGCAAATTGAAGACGGAACAGCTATTGGTCTTGGTCTGGCGAACGCTGCTTACATGCTCAAAGACTCGACCGCGAAAAGCAAAGTCATCATCTTGCTCACAGACGGGGTCAATAACTCTGGCCAGATCGA
>JANMVQ010000379.1:0-7662 GCA_031392845.1 Chloroflexota bacterium | reverse complement strand
AGCATGGGGTGAGCCAAGGAGCGGCTTCCGCCGCCTTCGGCCAATTCACCTGCCAGCTAAAGCAGGCAGTCCCCTTGGGGAAAAGATTATGGATTTGGTCGCTCTAAGGCAGGGGTGCTGCTCACTTTGATTGGGCGTGGGCGATGCTCATTACTAATATTGCTCAATCCAATTTGGCTGGCGACAGCCAAGGAGGGCCACCCATGGCCATTTCAGATCACGCCCAACTAGGTAATTGCACCCGTTGGGCTAAATGCGTTCTACGAATAGTGAGGAGGAAGTCATGAAATCGGTTACAAAATGGCAAGGCTTTACAAAGTCGGCCCCGACCGCCATCGCCGCAATCACCGTCATTACTGCATCGCTAATGGTCAGCAACACAGCATTGGCCACCACCGGGCAACTGCAAATAACGCCTCAGCCAACGGATGCCTTAGCGGGTGCCATCCTACATATTCCATTAAGTCAGACCACACCTAAGGTTGATGGGTTGTGCGATGACTACCCAGATGCGATCTCGCAACCGTTCAGCGATGGCTCAAGTACAACAGGCAAGGTCTACTTCAAACACGACGGGACAAATCTGTATGTCTGCGTTGTCGCCACGCCAGGGCACAACAAGGAGCGTTTCGAAAGCCTCTATCTCGATCCGCAAGGCGACGGCAGCACTTACACCTTTGCCGCCAGCGATGATTACGCGCTGCATGTCAACCTCAGCAGCGCCAATGCCAGTTTTCACGGCAGCGGTGTTGCGAATGGCTATATGGCTGATGCAACCATTCCAGCCTTCTGGACAGGTAGCTATGCGCTGACCCCAACCGGTGGGAACGAAGGCTTTGAATATCGCATCTCCATCGGGCGCTTCAAGCTAAACGGCTGTGGCCAATCCTTTGGCATTGCCGCCTATCACCATTGGTTCGATGCAGTTGGCGACGATTATGGGTTCCCCAGCAAGACTTGGTTCGACCAACCCGGCACATGGGCATTGGCGCAACTGGACGGTCTGAATAGTCTGCCCGGCGTGCCTTGTGGTAGCAGCGGCAAGATCGCCTATGTCTTTCGCGGCAATACCGCCGATGCCACCAGCTATCGCAATTTCCTCATCAGTCGCGGCTACACCGTCGACTTGATTCCGCTGGGCAGCGTGCTAACTACAGACTTCAGCGCTTATGATCTCATTATGATCGCCGATGACAGCGGCAGCCTCAATGCTTGGGGGCTGTCGGGTTTCTCCGCCGCACAGGTCGCCAAGATCACCGCACCCAACAAACCGATCATGGGTCTGGGCGAAGGCGGTTATGCTTTCTTTGGGCAGCCTACACTCTCGCTGTTCATCGGTTGGCCACAGGGTTGGCATGGGCCGGATGACCGCGTCGCACACGCGCCAGCGGCACCCCCAACCATCTACACCACACCGAATGCGGTTGCGCCTGATCCGGTGCAAGTGTTTGGACAACCGGTCAATCATGTCGCCATCTATCAGGGCAGCCCGCCTGCTCTGCCCGCCGGGGTTATCCCAGTTGGAGACGAGACTCAAGTTCCTGCCACCAATCACTCGACGATCATCTTCCAGGATTGTCGCTTCCTATGGGGCTTCGGCAGCAATCCTGTTGCCATGACCGGCGATGGCAAGAACTTACTGCACAACTATGTGGACTACGCCTTGCATTTTCAATGCGCACCCCCACGCACCGAAGATTGCCTGAGCGTAAGCAAGGCGGCCGTGTCTGCCGATGGCACACTGGTGCAACCCAACGACGTGATTCAGTACACGGTGACCTATACCATGAGCAACGTCAAAGGCTGTCAAGATCGGCAAGGCAAACTGGTCGATGTCGTCCCAACCAACACGATCTTCGTGCCCGGCAGCGCCAGCGACGGCATCGCACCCGCGCCAGATCGCTCGCTGAATTGGGTGGTGGGTCCAGCCTTGGCCACACCCGCCACCGGCACCAAGACGTTCAAGGTGATCGTGTCGGATTCCGCGTGTCGCGAACAGTTGCGCATCAACAATCAGGCCACGTTATCCGATGGCGTGCATGCCCCGGCCATGAGCAATGTCGTGTCGCATCCGGTGAAGTGCCCGCCCATCGGTTTCCCCAACGACAAACCACCGTATGCCGAGGACGAGGTGCAGATTCACCCGTATCCGATCGTGGCTGGCCATCCGAGCGAAATCAAGGTACGCTTGACCAACAACACACCCACCGCCACCACGGTGTTGGTGTCGTTCCAGACTAGCCCGGATAAGTTTGGTATCGGCCTGTCGTTCAACACCATCGTCAGCAAATCGGTGACGATCCCGGCCAACGGCAATGTGGTCATGACGGCACCGTTATTGCTGCTGGCATCCGGCCACTACTGCATCCAGATTCGGGTCGATATCCCAGACTACGGCCCGATCTTCACCCAGCGCAATCTGGATGTGAACGAAGACCTGAAGCCGGGCATTCCAGACACACTGACGTTTTCGGTGGGCAACCCAACCGCCAGCACGGCTGACATTGCGTTGATCGTGGACAACACCTGTCCGGGTTTCAACGCAATCGTATCGCCAACGCTGCTGATCGGCGTTGGCCCCAATGACAGCGACATCCGCACGGCCCAACTGATCGTGACGCCGCCCAACCCGGTCAATCTAGGCAGTGGTTGTCACATCGATGTACAAGGCTGGCTGACGGATGCGACGGGCAAACCGGCCAAATTGCTGGGTGGCATACGCAAACTGGATGTGCCCCCGGTCCATCTGCCTGAAAATATTCAGCCGTCCTGGCTTGAGCCCGAAATCAGCATCAAGAACATCCCGATCCAAACCAGTGTCCCCAACTCGATCTGCATCGAATTGCAGAACCCGTTGAATGTCACCCGGGTGGTCACCCTAGAGTATGCTGTCGCTGACTTCGGCGCAGGCGTTCCATTTACACCGGTGGGGACGAAGGTTGTGCAATTGCCGCCCAACAGTATCGACAAATACTGTCTGGACTGGACGCCCGCCAATGGTGGCACCTTGCACCGGTGCGTGCTGATCACGCTTAAACAGCCCAACTACAAGGATCAGCGCAGTCAGCGGAACGTTGATTTGGTGCGCGGCACGCGTACGGATCCAACCCACGGCGGGTTTATCACCTTCACGGTCGGCAACCTTGATCTGGTCTCGCACACACTCAAGCTCGACACCATCGTGTATGGCATTCATCCCTTCTACCACGTCGTCATTCAGAAACCTGGCCCCACCCCCGATCCACCACCGGATGTATTGGGGCCGGGCGAACAGATCAACCTGACAATTGGTTTGCTGCCAGCCGTGCAAGCCACAGGCGCACGTGCGCCACAGGCCCCACCCGCTGATTATCGATATGGTGACGAAAGCCGTGTCGACGTCAGCGTAAAGCTGGATGGGGTTGAAGTAGGCGGTTTGACCCTACAACTGACCTTGGACGAGACAAGATTATTCTTGCCTGTGCTTATGCGCTAACAACGCGCTTCATCGGCGGTGATCGGGGTGGGTGGCGTGCTCTGATCACCGTTGATAACGTTGGGGGTTGGGTCGGGTGGGCTGACGCCGAGGTCTCGCTCAGACGAGCCTTTTGCGTCAGCCCCCGCAGAACGGAGCCACCCAGTGCAGTTGCGCGCGAAAGGCTTTGTTCAGTTGTGCTGCGGTCAAGTAGCACTCTGCGCTGCATGTCTCCTGTGCGAGGAAGATGTCCGGCGACACGGCCTCAAAAATGCGTTGCCAATGCACGCGGTTGTTGGCATTGCCGCCAAAGCGCAGGTTGTAGCAGGCGATGTTCATGCGCTTAACGGTTTATCGGGATCGTCGCAACAACGTCGTAAATCCAGCTTGTGCAAAATGATGGTCGCCCGTGAGTGCCACTTTTATCCGCCGCTCGCGCATCACCTCGAAGGACAGGCAATCCGTCAATCCCCATTCCTTGTCCACGCGAGACTGATATAGCGCGAAGGCGCGATGCCACAATGCTTCATTCACCCGGACCACGGTGACATCCTCACGTGCCATGAGCGCCTGCACAGCTGCCGCCGCACGCGTCCGCAACGCCGCCTTTGCCAAGCTATTGCAGAATTCTGTCAGCACAGCGTCGGTGGTAAGAAATTGCGTGTCAGCGTCTTCAAGCATACTCAGTTCACGCATTGCGCTCTGGTGGCTGGGATCCGATACGATGTAGGCGGCAATGAGTAACGACGTATCGATAAAGACGTGCTTCATTGTGCCGATTGTTCGCCGTAAAGATGCTGTCGGAAATTGCTTGAAAAGTTGGCTGGCACATTGCGCTCATCGCCGATCTGCGTCACTTCGGCCACCATCTGCGCCCACGTCTTCTTCTTGGTCGCAGCCTTGGACTGGGCAATATATGCCTCCACATCACTTAGTCGCACATAGGACTTGCCCATTACCCGCAATGCTTGTATCCGCTCATGCCGTACCGCGTCCGACAAGGTAGCCAGCGCTACATTGGACCGCCGGGCAGCATCGGCCAAAGACAAGAATGGGCCATGCTCGTTCAAAATCTGTTCGATTTTGGCTTGCGCCCGCTCCAACGCGTCTGAATTTTTGGATGAAGTGATTGCCATAGCTGCTACGGATTATACCCAGTGCAGCAACTGTGTCTTAACCAACGATTTGGTAATAGGTCAGAAAGCGACGGACAAATGTAAAGACGTGCTTGGTAGCGCGTTTTTGGCGAGCTACGACGCTGAAAGTTAATCGAATTTTCGGGCCCGTCGCACCACCGCTCTGATGCGATCGTCTCAGTGTTTTTATTAATTGAAATCGTTTAAAAAAAACATCTCAGCATCTGTCGCAAGTGACAACGCTGTGGCAGGGTTACCACAATTTTTGTCGTCCCCATCGTTCATTGATGCTCAGCAAAACCCTGCATCCCGATTCCAAACAACGCCAGCGCACACCGGCCATGGCCGCGAGTATTGTTGACTCGGTCTGGTCTTTCGAACGTTTCTTGCGAACACCCACTTTCCCAGCTATTGCGCAATCACTCAACCCCAAGCCGCTGACTGATTCGCTTGTTACACGCTCAACTGAATATATTGAAGATGTGATTCGGGTTGCCTTGCTGACTGTGGACGCCAGTTGAGATGGTACCGCGTAGTAACTACCCGTGCGCCAGAGTCAACATCGGAACATATGATGGACAAAGAAAAGATTTTGGCTGTATTGACCCCCTATGATTTCAGCATTCTGAGCAAGAACAGCCTGATCTCGTTGATTTGTGGACGGCAGTTAAAGACGGCCAAAAAACGTCAAGGGGAAGTTGAACTGTCATTGACAGTTCGAGAACTTGAAGAATTGATTGGGTACGTTGCCGCCGAATGCAATCATGCCAGAACTGAAAGACAACGCGAGGATCTTGGGCAAATATGTGATTACTTAGAGTCATTCGGTTATAGGCCACACATGCCGTAAGAATAGTCGCAATATAGCGGGTAGCTGTTTCATTGATGATAAAGGCATGCAGAACTCCCTTCGTTGTTACTCATCGAAACCCGGGTTAATCACACGTAATTCTTTCCCATCGGGCATACGCACACGCTTCCCAAATTGCTGCTCGTGACGACGCAGGGCTTCGACGTTTTGCCCAGTGCGGGCAAGTGCATCAAAATCATCCAGTGTGAAATGTGGCATGTTAGGCGCATTGGGCAATGTCAAAACATTCTGGGCGAAAAAGTCTCGTAGCGATATGAGGCCAGCAGGCAGAGATATCTTTTGCTTGCGATTTTGGGCCAGCGCACTAAGCATAGCGTATTTGTACGCCCCGCCAGAGATATCCGTTATTTTGCCGCTGGCAAAAAAATCGGCAGCCACCCGTGCTTCGGTTTTTCTCCGAATAGCATCGGGTGATCGTTCCGGCTGCAAAAATACATCCTTGGTTGCACCTTCCCACGGTAAATCGATGTCGGTTAAGAAAGCCAGCAGCAACATCCGATTGCGGCGATGGTCGGTATACCAGAAGGCGTGGTAACTGGCTTGCACATCGTTACCATGGCGAAAGGCGCTATCAAAGATTAACCCCTGTTGAACTGGTGCAAATGCACTGATATCAACCCCACTCATTTCAAGCCACGTGCGTGCTGTATTGATTACCGCTATTTCCTCGCGTCGCTCAGTGGCGATCTTTTGCACTGCGTCATACCGACCTGTGCTGTGTACCCAAGCAGGTAAATGAGGAGTCAAGGCGACCTGTACATCTATAGGGGCAGCAGCGAAGCTGCGCAAGAGTGTTGCCATAAATAGATCCGCGGTGACGTTGCTTGATAATGCCGAAGCCTGCGCTAGCGTCTTCTCTGGATCTGCCTGCGCGTTGCTCAGCAAGTTGTCCAACTGCGGTCGTAGCAATCCTGCAGGAGGCAAAGATAAGTGACGAAATTTGCGTTTGCTCATAGTCATTACTTTAGCGTGAAAGTCCAAAATCGACATCTTGGTTCTAAGAAGTCAGCGTTGGGCCAATGAGACATTGAGTCAATGTTTATGCCTCCGACCGCAATCTCGGATCTCATTGTCCTTGAAGACCTCGACCGATGATTTCAATTTGGGTCTATCTGACGATCAGGGTCTAGCGACGAGCAATTTGATTATGGTTGGCGCAGAGATGTTGATGGTGCCTGTGAACTCGTGGACAACCTCTCCATTGCACATTTTGTAACCTCCGCGACAATAGGCACATCGCTACACGTCCCTTTGGGGTTGTAGCCAAAGAAGGACGTAGACATTACCCATGACTGCCCATTGGCCAGATGACCTGATCGACCGAGTGAAAGAGTTGCTTATCAACTTAATGAGCCGTGTTGAGGACCGTCAGGCGGTGCTTAATGATGCCTTGTTCATTCAAGATCGACGGTCATTGCGCAAGATTGCATTGGAGGGCACACCAGAGTCTTTCTGCATTAACTGCATTTGCACCTTGTTGGATGTCCCTTGTGTAAAAAATAAGCAGCCGCTTAGCCGGGTCCTTGGCCGCGTTCGTCGTGATGCAGGGGAAGAACTACAAGCCGAGTTTGATTACTGGGTGAATTTGCTCGATAACACCTGTAGAGAAGCACCCTCAACGCCAGAGCTGGCCCCATCACCTCAGCCAATTGGGCAACCGCCCCAATCGTTAAACATCCCAATTTCTGCGCGCGCGGACACCTTGTATATATGCGGCGCGTCGCAAGACTACGCATTGGCTCAGCAAGTCTCCAACGCTTTGCGCGCGGCCGGACATACGGTTTGGCTCAGTGCAGAACTGTTGGCCGATCAGACCGAAGTACCGGTCATGAACGATGAGGAAAGTGTGCGCACCATCAGCGAGGGCATGAATAACTCTTATGGGGTTCTCGTGTTGTGCAGTGTGGCAGCCATGAACAACCACAGACTGCGCAGTGAATGGGAATGGGCAGCCCAGAAAGGCAAGCCCATCGTCTCGTTGCTGTTAGACCCTGATCTAGTGCGCCATAGTGGGTTTAAGGAATTGCGCACCTATCCCACAATTAGTCTGGGCCAAACACGTGGCCCAAAGGGCATCACCCCATTTTTAGCATCGTTGATCGCGCTGCTCCCTCCACCACCTCAACCTCAGCCCACATCGAGCAACCAAAGCCTGCCGCGTAGTGCCTTCGAGCTGGAATACTTGGATTGGCTGCGCCTGA
>JANMVQ010000313.1:0-2014 GCA_031392845.1 Chloroflexota bacterium | reverse complement strand
CTTGTCACGGCGGTACATATTGCCTTTGGCACGCAGCAACTGCTCGACCAAGTCAGGCACATCATGCCCATACTTTCCGGTGAATGGGCCAAAGCCATCCATATAGTTGCCGTCTTCGTTCAGTGGCGCAACAAACGGCGTATTATTAGCTTTGCCGAGCTTGTAATCCTCAGGGCCGCAACCCGGCGCATTGTGCACAATGCCGGTGCCTTCGGCCTCGCCAACTTCATCCCACAAGATCACATGATGCTGAAAATAACGATCCTCATCAAAGCCATGCTTATCCCGCCATTGGGCTTCAGCGTCCTTCCATGCGGGCAAATCATCGAATAAACCGGTATACGTCCAGCCCTCCATCCCCGCACCAGTGATCGTGCCTAACTGCTCATAATCCCCACGCAACAATTTCAACGTCTTGTCGCTCAGGAAATAGATGGCTTCTTCGCCATCCTTGTGCTTCTGCAAGACAATGGCATAGCTCAACTTTGGCCCCACCGCGCACATCACGTTGGCGGCCAAGGTCCACGGCGTGGTCGTCCATGCCAGGATGTACTTATTGGCGGTGACGGCGAACTTGGCGCGGGCGTCTTCGCTGGCCCATTGGACGACCGACAACGGACCACCGACCACCGTAGATGAGCCGTCGTCGGTCGTCGGTCGTCGATCGTCGGTCAGCGACTTTAATTTCATCCGCACCGTAAACGCCGGGTCTTCGCGATCCTTATACCCCTCGGTGTCCATCTCGTGCTGGCTGATGCCGGTGGCGCAGCGCGGACACCATGGGATGACATCACCACCCCGATAGACCCAACCCTTGTCAAAGCATTTCTTTAAGAACGACCAAATCTGGTAGTTATTTTCGTTGCTAAACGTAAAGTAGCTGCCGCCCAATATCGGCATGCCAAGTTGCCCAACCAATTGCTCAACGGTGCCATGAATCTGCTCGCCGTCGCGTTCCAATGTGATGTGTTGTGCCGGGTCTTCCACCAACTTGTCGGCCAACATGCGCAGTTCATCTGGGTCATTCCAGTCCATCCAGTTGCCCAAACGGATCGTCTGCTCGGTTTGCTGGGCAGCGCTGCGCAGCACCCGCTCTTTGCACAGACGAATGAACTTCTCGATGCCCATTGTCTCGATATCATGCTTGTTCTTGAGATTCAGCGATTTCTCAACGTTCACCTCGACCCACAAGCCTTGGCAGTCGAATCCGTTCTGCCAGCGTTCGTCATGGCCTTGCATAGCCTTGTAACGACACCACAAGTCCTTGTAAGTGCGGCCCCAGGCGTGGTGCACCCCCATTGGGTTATTGGCTGTGATGGGGCCATCGATAAAACTAAAGCGCTTGGGCGAATTCGATCGTAATTCACGCAGCTTATTGAACGCATCGGTGCGCGCCCAGAACGCCAACACATCGCGCTCTTGGGCAGGAAAATCAACTTGATTGGAAACGGGTTTGAACATGGTAGACATTGGGCGAACGACAGTTCGCAATAAAAAAGCTACAAACGGCATTCATCAAACAGATTGCGCATACGTACCATCCCTGATGGCACAACAACGATAGGGGCTGAAGGTGAGGAGTATTTACTCCTTCACTTCGCCCCTAAATAATCTGCTTGATGCATATCATTTGTAGCTTTTGCATCTTTCTTGCGTGATGATACTACATTCTCCCCGCCCTGTTGACTGCGGGTGCATTTTTCAAAAGGGGAAACGCGCCAGAATGCTTGGGATATGAATCGCCAAAGGGTGTTTGCAATAGCTAGCGCTGCGGCGCGTGCTAAATACGGAAAAACTCGAGTCACAATCCGAAAGTGAGGGCAATTTTCTCGGAATGCACGCTAAAATCGCGCATAATGCAATCGCAAACCCGAGTCACAATGCTTACAGAATGTGTCCCAATGCCATCTGGCTGGCCTTTTTTGCCCGCATGCTCAACAACAAGAACGGCCTACGGACATATACGCCTGAATACCTATATGCTTTTACAGCGCTCGGAAGGGAGTTGGTTGCA
>JANMVQ010000295.1:0-16279 GCA_031392845.1 Chloroflexota bacterium | reverse complement strand
TAAAGCCATCTCGGCGTCAGTGTCGGTAGGGAAATGATTAATTGCCACCACGACTGGCACGCCAAATTTGCGAGCGTTCTCAATTTGCTTGACCAGATTGGCGCAGCCGCGCTCCAGGGCAGGCAGATTCTCGCTGGTCAGTTCGGGCGGCAAGGGTTTGCCCGCCACGATTTTGCCCACCCCGCCGTGCATCTTCAATGCCCGCACCGTGGCCACCATCACCACGCAGTCGGGTGTGAGACCCGAATAGCGACACTTGATGTCCATGAACTTCTCCATCCCCATGTCCGCGCCAAAGCCACTTTCGGTGATCACATAGTCCGCCAGTTTGAGCGCCAGCTGGTCAGCGACGACGCTATTGTTGCCATGGGCGATATTGGCAAATGGCCCGCAATGCACAAACACAGGTGAGTGCTCGAGTGTCTGCATCAGGGTCGGCATGAGCGCATCTTTGAGCAATACGGTCATTGCGCCAGCTACTTTGATCTGCTCGGCTGTGACCATGTTGCCGTCTTTGTCCAAGGCCACCACAATGCGACCCAACCGTGTGCGTAGATCTTCGATGGAGTTCGCTAGCGCTAGCACCGCCATCACCTCAGACGCCACCGTAATGTCGTAGCCGGTGTTGCGAGGGATGCCATCCAGCGGGCCGCCTTGCCCAATTGTGATATTACGCAGATAGCGATCGTTAATATCAACCACTCGCCGCAACATGATGGCACTTGGGTCGATATTTAGAACATTGCCGTGGAAAACATGATTGTCAACAGCCGCACACAGCATATTGTGGGCCGCGCCCACGGCGTGGATATCGCCAGTCAGATGCAGATTGAAGTCTTCCATCGGGATGACTTGGGCATAGCCGCCGCCCGCTGCGCCGCCCTTAATCCCAAAGGTGGGACCCATGCTGGGCTGACGGATACAGGTGAACACCCGTTTGCCGATTTGGTGCATGCCTTGCGATAGACCAATCGTGATGGTGGTTTTGCCTTCGCCGAGTGGGGTCGGGGTGATAGCGGTAACGACGACGTATTTGCCGTTTGGTTGGTCGCGCAGCCGCTCGCGCACATCCAAATGGACCTTGGCTTTTTTGCTGCCGTAATACTCGATGTCTTCCTCGCGCAACCCGATACTGGCTGCGATCTCTTTAATGGGCCGGATCTCTGCGGCCTGAGCAATATCAAGGTCTGATGGAACGGGTTTTAGTCTGTTCATACTTGCTTGAATGGACTAGAGATTGATTGAAAGTTCAATCATTAATCTCTAATCCATAGTCTCCAATCACTAATCACTAATCACTGATCACTAATCGCTTCTACTTTCCAATAAAAACGGGTTTGCGCTTCTCAAAGAACGCCCGTACGCCTTCATGATGATCGTGCCCAGCCACGGTCTGCTGTTGCCAGTTTCCTTCGAGATCGAACTGCTGTTCAAACGAATTCGTATAGGCATTTTGCATCGCGAGTTTGGTCAGACCCAGGGCCAGGGTAGGGCGCTGAACGAGCTTGAGCGTGCGCACGTATGCTTGCGATGTTAATGCATCTGGCAAAGTGATTTGATTGCACAATCCCCAACTCAAACATTGCACGGCACTAATCTTTTCGCCCTCGGCGGCGATCTCGTAGGCGCGGCTGTAACCGACGAGCCGTGTTAGTAGCCAAGTGCTACCTGCTGCTGCCATCAAGCCAATATTGGTGAAAGATAAAACAAGATAGGCGTCGTCGCTCATGATGCGCAGATCGCAGGCTAATGCCAGTGATGACGCCATGCCCGCTGCTGGGCCACGGACAGCGGCAATCACGGGTTTTGGCATTTGGCTGATCGCCAAAAACAATGGCTTATAACGCCCAATGATCAACTCGGTGATGCCTTCAGCCGTGTGATTGGCTGCCAGCTCATTCATATCTGCGCCTGCAGAAAAGGCACGTCCGGCGCCAGTAAAGAGGATGGCTCTAACCTGTGCATCGGCGTGCGCTTGCCCAAACGCCTCGGTCAATTCGGCCACCATCTCATCCGTTACTGCGTTGAGTTTGTCTGGGCGGTTCATCGTGATGGTGGCGATGGCGTCAGTCACATCGTATAAAACTGTGTTCATGGTGTTGTCTGTTGCCGCAATTGCTTGAGCGAATCCACCAGCGCTTCATCTGTATCACGCCCATAACCACCGCTTTTTGGCAAGCCACCGATTTCGAGGATGGCTGGTCCGCTAAAGCCGCGTCGGCGTAGCTCGGCAAAGTAATAGCCGAAGTCGATGTTGCCCAAACCAATGGGTAGGTGATGGTTGATCGTGGGCAACGGGGTATCCGAAACGTGCAACATACTCATGCGCGGTGTGAGGGCCAAATAGTCTGCAAGTTTTTCTGGCACCGTGTGGTTCAAATCCCACACGAAATGCAAACCTGGTACCGCATCCAGCAGATAGGCGCAGGCAGCGGGTGATTTGAAGGGGTGCCAAGAGGTTTCGTTGTGCTCAATGCCAAACTTAAAATTATGTTGTTGCGCCAAACCCACGCCCGCTGCAAACTCCGAGATCCGGGCATGTTCAAACGCACTGGCCTGCGCGTCGGTGGTATCCAACGGCACTACCATATGCCAATGCACACAGGTGCAGCCCAGTCCGAGGATGGCTGACAAGTTGTTGCGCAGCAGGTCCATCGGAGTTAGTCCGCCTTGGGTGCGCCCATCCAGCCCCAGCCGCGCCACAATTTCCATCACTGGGATAATCTGCGTCGCGTTGAGTGCTTGCCGAACTTCGGCAAAGGTCGCGCCTAGAAACGCTTCATTTGTGCCTTCTTCGCGTCCAAGGAATTGCAGCGCCGCAAATCCATGCTGTGCGCCAAAATCAATTTCGTTGAGTGCCGGCCGCCAGTTGTTGGGGAAGAGGCGGGCGTTAAAGCCGATTGGAATGTCTGACACTTGCGCTTGGGCTATTTTGGGCATATTGGGCATAATCGATGTCGATTACGACTGTGCCAAAGACCGGCTTTGCACTACGATGCCGACGAGCGCGAGCACCGCGACGACGATCAGAAGGGGGATTTGCCGTACGATATCGACCGAGTGGGTGGCATTGGCGACCATGTTTGCACCCGCAATCGACGACAAAATAATCAGCGCCCAATCCACCACGGCGCTGACCAGTCCCAGCCCGATGAAGCCGCCGATGATGGCCGCGACAAGCCAGATCATGCCAGAAGCATCAATCCCAAACAAACGCAGCAGCGCCAGCGCAACTGCTGCCCCGCCGATAAAGCCCGCCAGCTTGATGACAAAGTTGCTGGCCGCAATCGCAACGATCGCACCAATGACGCCAATGACCAGCGCCACGATCAGGATGGTTGACTCAGGTTGCCCAACGAGAAGGCGCCGACCCAGCTCCAGCCCCACCAGAAACCCCATCCCACCTAAAAACAACCAATACAAGCGCCGTCCAACAAGCAACAGCGCTGCGCCAATAATCAATTCAGGTAATGCCATTTTCCCTCCTTGCGGAATTAAAAATTCAAAAGGCAAAATTAAAAAAGAACACCGAAACTGCCGTTTCATTTTTATAATTTTGCCTTTTGAATTTTTAATTTCTTTAGATCACTTCAAGCCCATCCCGATCCGGCAGCGCCGGGAAAGGCGCATGGGGTTCGGTCTGATACCAAAACGCGGTAGACGCGATGTCGTCTTGCATGGGCAGATAGCGGCCACCGTTACGCCAGCCGAGGGCTTGAATCGTTACCCGTAAATCCTGCTCAAAGCGAATCGGATCCATGATATGCCAGCGATACAGACCAAAACGCTGTTGGCTGACATACAGCCCGTCCGGCTTGATGACTTGTGACAGACCGGTATACGGCCCGGTGAATACACCATATTCGCCTTTGGGTTGTTCAAAGTTCCATGCGCCACCGAAATAATCTTCGGTGCCAGTGCCGACAATCGTTGCCCACTCGCCATCACCATCTAGGTAGAACTTGATCTCGCCCTCGCCCCACCAATTGTTGTTGTTCACTCCCCAGGCCAAATACGTGCCTACATATTGACCCCAGCCCGTAACGCCATCTAAAAGGGTATGCACGGTCTTATAAGGCAGTGGATTGCTGCGCCGCCACTGCGCATGAAAATACGCTGCATCGTTGGGCACGTCGGTCAACGTGTAATTGATCTGGTAGTAGCAGGTCATAGCATCATCGCCGATGTTCTCAATCGTGATGCGGGCCGACTTGCGAAAAGGCATCTCCCAATAGGAATTAAACCCACCGGCCGGATTCACTGCGACCGGCAACGAACGCACATTGCTGCGGGTGCACCAACCGTTACAGAAAAAATCGCCCACCGGTGTTTCGACCGAAGGGGTGTCTTCGCCGTCCCAATACATCCGCAAAATCGCCTTACGCCACTTGTCAGGGTGCATCGTCAGCCAGATTTGCTGGATGGCGCCTGGCCCTTCGATTTCGGCCAGCGTAAATACCGTGCGCGCCGCGATCGACATTGATGGCGAGATCTTCCAGCCGCGCCCCAGATCGCGCCCGGAGTTGGCACCCGTGCCATCGGTGGCCATCCCGCCCGCGCCCTTTTCGCCGGTAAAGTTCTCTGCGCTGATCGAACGCGTTTTGGCCTGTGACAGCCGCGACAAATTACCCAGATGAAGTCCGAGTCCGTTAAAGCCTGCGTTTGAATGTTGTTCATTCATAGTGCATGCATTATGGCGGTGCGCCGTCAGACTGCAACTCTTGCAGTCTGATTGCCTCCAGGCGTGCTGAAGCTCATGCATCATTCGAAAACAATACTTGCCTAAAATCTCACAACACGCTCCAGATACTGATCGATGCGCTGTTGCAATACCTCAGGCGCAATGCGAGCCACCCCGAATTCCAACCATGGTGCATAAAACCCCGGCTCGGGGAGGCACATATCGAGGATCGAATCGATATCCCAATACGGATCGTAAATAAAATCTCTGGCGGTATTGAGATACGCTGCATGGAATTGCTCTGCCACTTCCACGCCCATCATCATCACCAAATTCGTTTTGCAGTGTGCCAGATCGACCCCTGCTGGACCACGGCAGGCGTTGATCCAATCCACCACGCCGATGACTGCACCATTCAGAAACAGCACATTGGTCGGGTGATAGTCGCGGTGAATAAACACCAACGGACTGTCCGGTGCTGGTTGCACTATCCGCTCGATGGCTTTGGCCCATGCCTGCGAATGACGCGCCCACTCCGGCGGGGCTAACGCTGCACGGTTGACCCAACTCGTAAATCGCCATGGAAGTGCAGGTGTACTATGACGATGGATGGCAGCCAACTCATGCGCCAAACCATTCAACCAATCTTGCAAGTTGATGGGTCGCAGTTCAATCGTGCCATCGATAAATGACATCAGCACAACCGGTGCCCCAAAGCCAACATCCTCCGCCGCATAAGCAATGAGGCGCGGCGCATGTAGCCCCGCCCTATATGCCTCTTCCAGCGCTGCTGCCTCATGCGCAGCCAAATCCGGCTCGGAAGATAGCCATTCGTGGTTATCGATCACCCGCAACACAAATGGCCCAACATCAGCGCGGGTCGCATGCTGGATGCGGTAGATCGAGGATGAAGTTGAGCCTTTTAGTCGCACGGCCTCAAGATGGCGCGGGTGAATACCTGTGGATTGGCCCAGCCAGTCCAAGGCGTTTTTGCTAAAGGTCATGAGAAATCAATAAGTCGCTCGCCCACCACTAATATCAAAGACTGCGCCGGTTGAGAATGAGCATTCATCCGAGGCCAGCCATGCCACCAATGCAGCCACTTCAAATGGATGGCCGGTGCGGCCCATCGGAATCTTCGCCACCAATCCGGCGACAACCTCTGGGGTGAGCTGCTGCAATAGGTCGGTCTCGATGATGGCCGGTGTAATGCAGTTGACGTAGATGCCACGCGTGGCGACTTCCTTGGCCAATGCCTTGGTCAACCCGATCACCCCAGCCTTGGATGTTGAATAAGCCGACATATTTGGGTTGCCCTCTTTTCCTGAAATTGACGCAATATTAATGATGCGGCCCGATCCTTGGGCTAGCATTGTCGGCAACACCGCCTGGCAGCAGTAAAACACCCCATCGAGGTTGATCGACAACACCCGCCGCCACTCACTCACCGGATACTCTGCGACGGACTGGGCGGGTCCGGTGATGCCAGCATTGTTCACCAACACATCCACCCTCCCCGTTTGGGCTACAACTGTGGATACCAGCGCCTGCACACTGGCGGGATCGGTCACGTTCACCGTCAGGGCCATCGCATGCGAAGGATCTTCGCCCGCCAGCTCGGTTGCGGTTGCTTGTCCTGCCGCTTCATTGATGTCGGCAATGACCGTTATAAATCCATCATGGATCAAACGGGCAGCGATGGCGTGGCCAATGCCGCGCGCTGCGCCGGTGACGATGGCGACACGTTGTGGGTTTGTCATAGTTGCACATGATATGCGCATCACAGATTATCAAGGAAATGCTTAAATCCCACTATGATTCGATCCATCAATCGTTAGACTACACCCTTGGTCCGATGAATCTCCATACAACTAATGCTATATGTCCACCATATTTGGCCTGACATTCAACAAGCCCGATCACTACAAGGCAAAAATGAAACTGCGCACTTTCCATCAATTTATTCCAAGCCTTCTAATAAAGCTGGCTCTATCGACTTTGGCGGGTTGCCTGTCGGACACATTTCCTGTTTTACTCGCGAGAGCCATAAAACTGAGCCGAATGCAGTTTCGCCCATTGTTTATGGGCCTGTTAGCGCTGAGCATGCTTGCTACGCTTATGTTCGGCTCGCCTCAGATAGCACTGGCGGCTGGTCCACGTCTGGTCTCAACAACGGGCACAGATATTGGAAATTGCAGCAGCGTCGCTGTGCCATGTCGGACGATTCAATATGCCATTAGCCAATCATTCCCTGGCGAACAAATTAAGATTGCTGCCGGCACTTATACCAGCACCGATGTGCAAGTGATCTATGTTCCACACTCACTCACCATTAGCGGTGGGTATAGTGATAGCAATTTCACCATGAAAAATGGCAGCACCATCATCGATGGCGAGCAAGTCCGTCGAACGGTCTATGTGCCCATCAATGTCGTCGCGTCATTCGATCATCTTATCCTACGCAACGGGCGCACCACCGGGCAAGGCGCAGGCTTGTATGCCAGCCCCAATAGCCCGATCACCTTCACCGACGTAACCTTTGAGCAAAACGTGGCCGATAACAGTGGTGGTGGCGCGTATGGTGAAGCCAACTTTACGTTTATCAATTGCCGCTTTGAGAACAACCGCAGTGCCAATGGCGTCGGCGGTGGCGTTTATGGCAATGCCAACCTAACGCTGCAGAACACCGATTTTGTCAGCAACACCGCGCCGTATGGCGGTGGCGCGTACTCCCACGGTGCGGCCAGTTTGCAGGGCGGCCGCTTTGTGCGAAATAGCGCCGATGGCGGGGCAGGCATGCTGGTCAGCAGCACCTTGCAGATGGCCGACACCCTATTTATCGGCAATGTGGCGGCTGGCTTTGGCGGCGGCGGCATCTATATTGATGGCGTCGCAACGATCACCAATGTGCAGTTTATTGACAACCAAACTGGTGCAGGCGCCGGGGGTGGTTTGTATGCTCGTAATTTTGTCACCCTGACGGCCTCTCAGTTTCGAGGCAATAGCGCCAGTTTTGGCGGCGGCGCATATACCCGCATGTCCACACTGATCGTAAATGGCAGCTTCTTCACCAACACCAGCACCGCAGGGGGAGGGCTTTTTGCTAACCAACAAGCCATTTTGACTACCGTGAATTTCACCAACAACACATCCACCGTTAGCGGCGGTGGCGGCGTATATGCGCCAGATGATATTTGGGTCGTTCAGGGTCAATTTACGGGTAACCGCAGTGCAGCGTCGGGTGGGGGCATTTACGCCGGGCAAATGGTCACCCTCAGCAACACCACATTTGATCGCAACATAGCTGATTTGGGGGGTGGCTTGTTCGCCAACCAAGATGTCCTGATGGCCCAAGTGGCATTTAATGACAACATAAGCAACGGTGGTGCAGGCGTTTACAGTATTGGCCCACTCACCGCTACCACCAGTAGTTTTCTGCGCAATATTTCATTCAATAATGGGGGAGCACTGTATGCAGCCAAGCATGTGCAGATAGATAAAGCACTGATCCAGAACAACATCTGTACCGATGTGGGTTGCGCTGGCGGTGGCTTTTATCTGGGGTCAGGTGGCGACTTGCAGCAGACCCGTCTCATCGAGAATGTTGCGCCCAAAGGCGGGGGCCTATTTGTGCTGAATGGTAATACGGCCATCACGAATACGCTTTTCGCTGGTAATTTCGCTAGCACTTTGTCCGGTGCTGCCATCTATTGGAACTCACCTGGCGCACTGCGCCTACTGCATAACACCATTACCAGCCCGACCCTCTTTGGCGGCACCGCCATCTATGTCAGTAATGGCACGGTCAATATTACGAACACGATTGTGACCAGTCACTCGCTGGCCATTCACGCCAACGGTGGCCTAGTTTATGAAGATGGCAATCTGTTTTATGGTGTGGCCAGCCGCGCTGCTGGGCCGGTGGTTGTTGGTGCACAAAGCTTTACCGGTCATCCGGCCTTTGTTGACCCAAATAACAATGACTATCACCTGCGTGCCACGTCCATGGCGATCAACCGTGGGTTGGTCAGTGCCGCCAATATCGATATTGATGATGACATGCGCCCGCAGAATGATGGCCCGGATGTGGGCATGGACGAGACGACTTTCCCAACTGCGGACGACATGGCACTGAGCCATACCGCAGCTGTGTCCGCGGTATTGCCCGGTCAGATCATCACCTATACCCTGCGTTTCACCAATTTGGCACAGTTGGCAACCGGTGTGATTCTGACTGACTTATTCCCGTCTATGTTGGAAGTGCTAAGCGTTTCGCCTTCGCTGCTTATAACACCCACCGTTGGCCAAACCCATATTTGGGTGCTGCCCGATTTGACCTTGGGTGAAAGTGGCACGATTGTGGTGCGCGCCAAGGTCGATCCGTCTATTAGCAGCCCTACGACGATTACGCAAACCGCCAGGGTAGGTAGCGCGCACGACAATTACCCTGCCAATAACGACAGCACTGCCAATGTCGAGGTCTGGATGCCAGTCAGTGGTCTCAGTACCTCTACCAATAGCAGCGCGTTGGTTGGAATGCCAGCGCCGTTTACGGCCAGCATCAGCGGCGGCAGCAACGTTTCATACACTTGGACGTTTGGTGATGGCGTGTCGGCCTCGGGCGCAACTTCGGCACATACCTATTCGGCGATGGGTATCTACACCATTATTGTCACTGCAACCAACGGTCTCAGTACGCTCACCCAAACGGTGCAGATTCAGGTGAATGATGTGCCTATCACTGGCTTGAACATCACCACCACCGTTAGCGGCCCAATCACTGTCGGCGCGCCCGTGACCTTTGGCGGCCAAGTGAGTGCGGGCAGCAATGTTATCTATACCTGGTCAGTGGATGGCGTGGTCGTTGGCAGTGGGCCGACGCTGCCGTATAGCTTTACGACACCGGGCACGCATACAGTCACTGTTACCGCTGGCAATGGCGCAGGTTCGCAAACCAGCACCACTATCGTTACGGTGCTACCTTCAGGCAACCAGACGCGCCGTTTCTACATGCCAGTGATGAAAGTGATGAGCTAAAAATTCGCGAGAATTAGCGTGATTCGCGGAAAAACCTAAGGTAGTCGGATCATCCTGCTTATCCTGTCATCCTAAGCATCCGCGTCCTATTCGGCTCATTCCATTCGGACCTGACAGGTTTCCTGCCAAAGTCAGGAGAGCCTGAAACGCTCTAAGTTGACCTAAATTTCCCCGAATGCGGTTAAACACTTTGTCCTTTTGCCATTATTGGCGAAAACACAGGCTGACAAGTCTTTTTGCTGAATGACCTTCATTCGAAATACCTATGAAGAGTCAGACCTATCCCTACGACTAACTAAATAGCAAAAGGTGCAACTTTGTTGCCTGGTTGTGCGTTAAAAGAACTACATCTTTGTATCGCGCGATTCGGTGATGCGAAAACAGGCGACAAGATGACATCATGACAAGCGCATAGTGGGCCAAAGAATTTGCGTATCGGGGGATTAGCAAAGTGAACACAACACAAACCATCGAATTTATCAACGAATCACGCGGCATTTATATCGACAAACCCAAAGTTTCAATCATCGTTCCAGCACTAAACGAGGCCGAAAATTTGCCGCATGTGTTGCCCAAGATTCCAACATGGGTGCATGAGGTCATCTTGATTCCTGGCCCATCCACCGATGGCACTGCTGATGTTGCGCGCCAGATCATGCCTTCCATTCGCATTGTGGAGCAAGAGGGTAAGGGCAAGGGCGCGGCGTTGCGGAGCGGGGTAAAGGCTGCCACCGGCGATATTTTGGTATTCATCGATGCCGATGGCTCTACCGATCCGACAGAAATATCGGCTTTTGTGGGAGCGTTGCTGACGGGCGCAGACTTTGCCAAAGGCTCGCGCTTCTTGCAGGGTGCTGGCACGATCGATATGCCGTTCTATCGCGCATTGGGCAACGGTGCATTGACCCTGCTGACCAATATTCTGTTTGGCACCCGCTACAGCGACATTACCTACGGCTACAACGCAGTCTGGAAACACCATATCGACTCGTTGGCGCTGGAGATTAACGGCTGGGCCTGCGAGATCGTGAGCAACATTCGGGTGGCCCGCGATGGATTGCGGGTGGTCGAAGTCGCCAGTTTCGAGCATCGCCGGATCGCGGGTGAAGCCAAGCTCGCTACGTTTAATGCCGGCTGGGCGATTCTCAGGGCCATCTTGCGCGAGTCCACGATCAAGCGTGCCAAAAAACAAAAATCGCTCTCGCAGCCTGGGTTAACCATGTCGGCGATAGGCAAGTCCGCGATTTAGACCGCTCCACCCAAAGCATAGCAATACCTACGAACTTAGTCGCTTGTGATGCCACCCTGAAGTCGGCATGATCTATCCGGTCAGTCTTAATCTACCGGATGTCAGCACCTGTACTACTCAGAAAGTTCCACATACCATCGGTTGCATTGCAATCTCTCTCTGGGCTAACTTCAATCTCGTTGAATGGGTTGCCATTTGTTGCATTACTGACAGCAATCGGGCTGCTGCAAATCTCAATTGCTAATTCTGCTGCCCGCACCAATGCGCCGTGGGCTGAATGGGCCTTCTGGCTAGGCCTGTGTGTGGTGTATGCACCGATCATCTTGCGCTTGCTGATGCCCGAAGTGATGCGTGCCGAACGGATAGGGCTGGTCGTGCTGCTGGGTGGGATGCTGTATTTGGCAAAAATTGCCAACACGCCAATCCATATGGGCTATCACGACGAGTTCGCCCATTGGCGCACGGCGCTGGATATTTTTAACACCCAACACCTCTTGCAGCCCAATCCAGCGTTGCCCGTCACGCCGCTGTATCCGGGTTTAGGTAGCGCCACAGTGGTCATTGCGCGGCTGACTGGGCTGAGCCTATTTCAGTCGGGCATGTTAGGGCTGGGCGTGGCACGGATTGTCATGATGCTGGGGCTGTTCTTCTGGCTGGAACGGGTGAGCGGGTCCTCGCGTGTGGCGGGCCTGGGTGCAGCCATTTACACCGCTAATCCCAACTATTTATACTTCGATGCGCAGTTCTCATACGAGACGCTCGCTCTTCCACTGGCATTATTGTTGGCTGCGACGCTGGTCAAGATGGTGCAGGCTTCCAACCGCAATGGCTGGCGCACCGTGGTGGTCATGCTGATCGGCGCGATCACCATCACCCATCACCTGACCGCCTACATGACCACCCTGTTCATGTGCCTGTGGTGCGCGGTTGGCCTGATCTGTCGTCACGATGCACGCTATCGATTGCCATTTTGGGTTCCTGGCATTGCCATCATTTTTAATGGACTGTGGCTGTTGTATGTAGCCAATTTCACGCTAAGTTATCTAGGCTATATCTTTAGCTCGGCCTTCGACGGCGTTATTTCGCTGGTGCAAAAAGGGCATCTCGACCGGATGCCTTTTCAAGGCAGTGAGGGGAGTGTGGCCGCGCCACTGCTGGAGCGTTTGTTGGGCTTGGCCTCGGCGGGATTGGTTTTGCTGGGTCTGCCGTTTGGCCTAATAGAAGTTTGGCGCAAACACCGTCACAATGCTGCCGCAGTGGCGATGGGCTTGTGCGGTTGTCTTAACCCAGTCATGCATGTGCTGCGACTGACCGGTGGCGGCTGGGAGGTGTCCAACCGCTCGTCTGAGTTTTTGTTTATCAGTATCGGTTTTTTGATCGCACTGGGCTTGATCGATTTGCCACTGCCGCGTGTGCTGCACTGGGTACGGGCGCAAATTGCCGTGCCTGGGCTGCTCTCTATTTTTATCGGGGGCATTGTGATTGGCTGGTCGCCCTGGATGCGCTTACCCTGGCCCTATGCCGTGATCGCCGACTATCGCTCGGTCGATCCGCAAGGAATTTATGCAGCCACCTGGGCCAAAGAATTTCTGGGTGTGGGTCGCCGTATCGCCACGGATCGGGTGCAGGAATTATTGATGGCCACCTACGGCGAGCAGACCGTGGTCACCGGTGATGTAGCGACAACGGCCGGCCTTTTTCTCAATGCGCGGGTCGGCCAAGATGAGCGCGATGTGCTACGCAAGACTCAGCTGGAATATTTATCCATTGAGCGGCGGCTCAGTACGGAATCCCCTTTGTCTGGTTTTTACTATCAGCCATGGGAAGGCGACATTTATCGCCACAGTGGCCCAATCTCCCAACGCATTCTGGAGAAATTTGACCATTTGCCGAACGCCCACCGCGTTTTAGACAGCGGCGACATTCGTATTTACGACGTGACGAAATTTTTAGATCAGGAGCAACACAAAACATATGAGCGGACTCGCCGGCTTGATTAGCTCAGGCAACCCAATCCAACCTACGCTTGCGGTCTCGCGCATGGTGCAGGCGCTGCGCCATCGCGGCCCAGACGATGCGGACATAGCCACACTTCGCCACGACGATCAGTTCGCTGTGCTGGGCTGTGCGCAACGTGAATGTCTAGAGGGCCAGTCGTGCCGCATGCCTTTCACCGATCTAGCCACCGGCAATCGTGCCATGCTGGATGGGAACGTTATTAACGCAAACATGCTGCGGCGCGACCTCATCGCTCAAGGACATGTGTTTGTCAGTAAGTTGGATGCCGAGGTTGCACTCAAGGCTTACAGCACTTGGGGGCGCGATTGCTTGCAGCGAATGCGTGGCGCGTTCACTCTGGCACTGTGGGATGAACAGCAACATGAGCTGTTTCTGGCCCGTGACCGGGTGGGTGAGAAGCCCTTGGCCTATACCCAGCTTGCCAATGGCACGTTTATGTTCGCCTCCGAAGTGCGGGCGCTATTGGCCAGCGAGTTGGTGCCGCGCAAACTCGATCCATCTGGGGTCGAGATTTATTTGTTCAACGGCTTTCTAGTGGCTCCGGCCACCTTGATTCGAGGGGTGAAGACTGTGTTGCCTGGTCACTGGCTGCGAGTAGGACTGGATGGCAACATCCGCCAGATGGAGCGTTATTGGCGCTTGCCCAAAGGCACCGCTAGTTTGAAAATGACCCCGGCCCAGGTCGCTGAGCAAATCGATTGTGTGCGTGGGCAAATTGAAGAAGCAGTGATCATGCGCATGAATGCGCCGCACCAGATCGGTGCGTATCTATCTGGCGGATTGGACTCGAGCGCAATTGTCGCGCTGATGGCACGACGTGCGGCAGCGCTACCGACGTTTGGCATCACCTTTGCTGAGGCTGAATATGATGAATCGCCATACGCAAAATGGGTGGCCAATAAGTTCAACACCAAGCACACTTCAGTGCAGCTGAGTTCGGGCCAGTTTGCCGACTGGCTTCCGGACGCGCTGGCTGCCATGGATAGCCCGACCATCGACGGTGTGAACGCCTACTGCGCGGCCCGGGTCGCAGCCGAGCATGGCATGACCGCGTTGCTGTCCGGTGTGGGTGGTGATGAATTGTTTAGCGGCTATCCGCAATTTGACACACGGCCACCGGTGGCACTGCTCAAGCGCATGGCCAATCGCATGTTGATGGGCCAACACCCCGGGGTGGGCTCCATCGCACCGACTGCTTGGTTTAGTCGGCTGGCTGTCAAGACCCCGCAACCGCTGGTGAAGCTGATTGAGAGCGCAGTTTGCCAACCACGGCGGGCGTCGGGCGCGGCCAAGCTGATCGAGCTTTTTCTCGACAAACGCGTTGATCAGGATACGGATCACCTATTGCGGGCCTATCAGGCATTGCATATTGGTCTGCCGCACTGGACGCGGAGCGCCATGATGAACGGGCTGGCTGAAGAAGCGTCGCGCAACACTTGGTGGGGTTTGCCGGATGAGTTTGTGAGCACTTTCTTTGACACAGTGGGTGAGGATAATCCCGAAGAAACGGTGGCGCGCATGTCATCCAGCCTGTTTATGGTCGAGCGGGTGCTGCGTGATACGGATGCAGTCAGCATGGCGGTGTCGGTCGAGACACAATCGCCGCTAACCGATCATCGTTTGATCGAAGGCACTTGGCAATTGCCATCTGCGCTGCGGTGCGACCCTAGTAACAACAAAGAATTTGCTTGGCATATGTTCAAGCCTTTTCTCGGCCCGGACTATCCCAGGCGCACGAAACAGGGTTTCTCGTTCCCGTTCAAAAAATGGCTATATGAGCAGCGTTTTCATGATTTGATACAGCCAGTAATGCAAGATAGTGCTCTAATCTCATCACTAGGGCTAAAGCCAAACACGATTGGCGAAGTGGCAGACGCATTCTTTACCCAAAAACCGCCGGTGCATTGGTCGGCGTTCTGGACTATCTTTGTGTTGCTCAGTTGGTGCAAGCAGAATCAGGTGACGCTATGAACCTAGATCATGTCCAGCCTGTGCGCTGGCGTGGGTTGGTTGATCGCTTGATGGCGCACCGATCACTTGTCGTCAATGCCGCCTCGATGTTGAGTTCGACCGCGATTGGGGCTGGGTTGGGCTTTGTGTTCTGGGTGGTGGTGGCGCAGTCCTTTAGCAAAGCACAAGTTGGGCTGGCCTCGGCCCTCATTTCAGCGATGGCATTGTTGGGCAATCTCGGCATGCTGGGGTTAGGCACGCTATTGATGGGCAAGCTAGCCCGCTCCGAAGACCGCAGCGCATTGATTTTGACTGGGCTAACTTTGGCGACAATCGTCTCAGCCACGCTGGGGCTAGGGTTTGTGGGGTTGGCTCCGAAATTTTCGGCAGAATTTTCGGCCTTGCGCTTGAATCTATTGACTGGGGCATTGTTTGTAGCGGGCGTAGTGTTGACAACGGTCTCGTTGGTGATGGATCAGGCGGTGATCGGTTTGTTGCGGGGCGGGTTGCAGCTATGGCGCAACGCGATTTTTTCCGCAGTCAAACTGCTGACTGTGATTGGGTTGGGGCTGTGGGTGGTGCAGCGCAACGAGTTATCGATCTATGCAGCGTGGGTCTTTGGCAATTTGCTATCGCTGTTGGGCATGGCAGGGCTGGCGTATCGGGATGGACTGCGGGTGCGGCAGTGGCGCGTGCGCTGGGATTTGTTGCGCGATTTGCCCAAAGAGGCCATTCGCCATCACCTGTTGAATATGGCCCTACAAAGCACTGGGTTGGCTTTCCCAGTCTTGGTCACGCTGCTGCTGAGCGCCGAAGCCAATGGCGTGTTTGCGATTGCGTCGTTGTTGGCAGGCTTTGTTTCAACCATCCCGTTTGCGTTGTCGATGGCGCTGTATGCCGTCGGGGCCACCGGCAAAGAGGCGTTTGGTCCAAAGCTAATGCTCTCGCTACGTTTGTCATTGCTGCTGGGGTTGCTAGCGAATTTATGCATTTGGCCGCTGGCGGATGTGCTGATGCTCATCTTTGGCCGAGGCTATGGCACGGAGGCGGCCTGGGTGCTGCGGCTGCTCTCATTAGGAGTGTTCCCGATCATCGTGAAAGATCATTACATTGCTATCCGCCGGGTGGGCAATCGGGTGGGCGCGACGATTGTGCTGGCTGCTGTCGGTGGCTTGTTGGAATTGGGTGGCATTGTGGTTGGCGCACACTTCGGTGGGCTATATGGCTTGTGTTTAGGCTGGCTGGGTGGCTTTATGCTGGAAGCAACGCTAATGGGGCGCGGCTTGCTGCGCGTCGTGCGGGCGATCAAAGCTTCTTCGTGAGACGGAAAGATCGTTAGGATC
>JANMVQ010000284.1:0-3773 GCA_031392845.1 Chloroflexota bacterium | reverse complement strand
ATGTGCGTGGAATCGACTGGTGTTTTAATGCATGGGGTGAGTTGTATCGACCATACGACCATGACCAGTTGATTGCGCGCAAAATTCTAGAGATCGAACGCATCCCATGTTATGAATGCCCGCTGATCCTGGAAGGCGGTGCAATTCATGTCGATGGAGACGGGACATGTATCACGACCGAAGAATGCTTGCTGAATCCCAATCGCAACCCGACAATGAATAAGGCTCAGATTGAAGCGATGTTATGTGATTATTTGGGTGTGCAAAAAGTCGTCTGGCTCAAACACGGGCTTTATATGGATGAGGACACCAGCGGCCACATCGACAATATCGCCTGCTATATACGGCCCGGTGTGATTGCACTGGCTTGGGAGGGCGATTCATCAGATCCACAATATGAGCGCTCGCAAGAGGCCTACGAACAGCTCGTGGCTGAGACCGATGCGCAGGGACGCCGATTCGAGGTGCACAAAATCCCCCAACCTCCGCCGCAGGCGATGACGGAGGAAGAGTGCAATAGCTTGGCAGCGACCCTCTCGCCGACTTTTGAGGCTGGTGAAGTTTTTGGGCGAAACCCCGGCAAACGCATGGCCGCCAGCTATGTAAATTTTTATATCGCCAATGGTGGCATCGTCATGCCTGGCTTCAATGTGCCGACAGATGAATCAGCGCGAAATGCCATCCAAGCGCTATTCCCGGATCGACGCATTCTGCAAATCGATTCGCGAGATATATTGCTCGGTGGAGGCAATATTCACTGTATTACGCAGCAGCAATTTCTCTAGGCCAATATTTTTTCTGGCATATTCTCCAGACGGGTCAGCCAGTAGTGCACATCGAAGCTATTGTCGCCGGTCAGGAAGCGCCAAAACTTGATGCGGTTGACGATCTCCAAGCGACCGCTGCCGTCCTCGAACCACGGCTCTTGGCGACCCAGAATGGTCTGCACATCGTCGCGTTCGTTTTGCACGCGGGTGAAGATGGCTTTGCTATCGCCATTGGCCTCATTCAAATCGTCGGTGTTCCATAGGCGCAACTGGCGCACGGTGGGATTCAAACGAATCTTATACATGTAGCGCATCTGGTCGGTTTGGTTGCGTCGCCCGCAATGCCAGATGCCATGATGGAGCGCCAGCAACGTGCCAGCTTTACACACCATCGGCATTTGCCCCAAGAAATTCTGATAGCGGGCGATGTCCATCTCGTTGATGCGGCGGAAATGGCTACCAGGCACCACCAGTGTGCCGCCCATTTCGAGTGGCACATCATGCGGGAAGTACATCAACTGAATGTCGAAGTGCATGCGCGTGTCGATGATCGAATCGCCATGCATACCCTGTGCGGCGTTCTCGCGTGGCTGGCGAATATGAATTGCATGATGGTCAAACAGCGACCCAGGCCCAACCAAGCTTTGAATGATGCCCTGAACCTCTGGCCGACGTAGCATGTGGCCCAATGCCGACGGCTCTGGGTAGCAATCGGACAGTGGGGTGCCAGCGGGGTGAGTGGGGACACCAGCATCAAACTCAGCCATGATGGCTTTGTTCAAGTCATTTGGAATCAGTTCGTCGAAGCGCAAGAGTCCCTGCGCTGCAAATGTCGCCATTTGGCGGGTTGTTAATAGATATTTTTTGTCTACTGTGCTCATGGTGATCTCACTTATAAGATTAGAGATTAGAGTTTGGATATTGATCTCCAGTCTCTAGTCTCTAATCTTTAACCTCTGCCAACTGCTCAAACACAAATTCATACATCTGAAACGAAGTCGTATATTCCATATTGGGATAGGGTGGAATAAGCTGTGGGAATTGGATTACCCGCCAACCGTCTTGCAACGCCTCAAGCCCGGTTCGATAGGGTGGCACATCGCTGTCACCTGTGGTCGGCGCGGTTTGACCGGTGCCATCGTACATCGACCAGCCTTTCACGCGGCTGTCTAGTGCCGAATTAGCCAAATACAATACTAGAACCTTTTGACGAAGTTTACTCATGAATCCTCTTTTTGTAGATGAAATCAATTTAGCAACAGTTTGGGAAATTTCGCAATACTGCTAGGGTTGTTGTTTTCCAGAAAGTTTGTAAATTGTGGTTTCGGCAAGTAAAGAATTCGCCACAAAATAAGAACAATATAAGGACAATGAACAATTCCACAATTTTAGTCGGTATCACAGGGGGCTCTGCATCTGGCAAAAGCACATTTGCACGGGCGTTACAAGACGCTATTGGTCAGCGTGATGCAACCAAGCGGGTCGAGATTATTCCCGCGGACCGTTATTTCCACGAGGACAAAACGCAGGCACCGCAATTCTTCTTCAAATACCAGGGCCAGTCGATGTTCAACTGGAATCACCCGGACGCTATTGATAACGCTCGGTTGCTGGCGGATTTGGACGTGCGTTGCAGCGCTGCCGATGCGCCAGATGTCATTCTGTTGGAGGGGTTGATGGTGCTGCACGAGCCCCTGCTGCGAGAGCGTTGCCAATTGCGCCTTTTTATCGAGTTGGACGCTGATACACGGGCCCTGCGGCGTATGCTGCGCAACATGAAGAATGGCCCAGTCAATGCCGACCCAGAATTTATCGCAGCTTATTATCTAGAAAGCGCGCGGGTGGGTCATGCTCGCTACATTGAGCCTTCTCGCGTGTATGCAGATTTAATCCTGCGTGGCGATGCTGATTTTGATCGTGTTGCGCCAATCGTTGCGGCAGCGATTTGAACTTGAGCCGCAAAAGTGCATACTTTCTCCTTTCACGGCTCAAACCTCAAACCTCAAACATTGAGTTATTACGCAGTCACTTTAAACGGATTGAAGTCCGTGTCGCGGTCGTAATAATCAATCTGCTCCACACGCTTCAGTTTGTTGACAATGGCGTAGGTTAGCGGTGTAAACAAGACCTCGACACCCACCTTGAACACATAATTCGACCAGACGATATTCCATAGCACGTTGTTGGGCATGGTCCCGGCAAAGGCGATCAGTACAAACACAAGGGTGTCGACGCCTTCGCCAATAAGGGTTGAGCCAATCGTGCGCACCCACAGCCACTTGCCTTTGGTGATCACCTTCAGGCGGGCCATAATGAAATCATTGGCAAATGAACCCACCCAGAAAGCGGCCAAACTACCTGCCACAATGCGTGAGGTGAGGCCCAGAATTTTGTTGTAGGCCTCTTGGCCAAAATTATTGGCACCCAACCAATCGGCGTCGGCTGGCAGCCCACCTACGATGACCAGCAACACGCTCATTAACAGTAGCGTAGCAAAACCGATCCAGATCACCCGTCGTGAGACAGAATACCCATACACCTCGGTTAGCACATCGCCAAAGATATAGCTGAGCGGGAAAAGCAGCGTGCCGGCATCGTATACAAATGGCCCCACATGCACGATCTTGGCCGATGAGGCAATGTTGCTGATCAGCAATACCGCAACGAAAAAGCCGATGAGCACATCCAGAAAACGAAACGATCTATTTTGCATAAAAGCCTCTTATCTACTTATCTGCCCAAACCGTGGTATATTTTTTATCCAATGCGGGCGTGGCGCAATGGTAGCGCATTTGCTTCCCAAGCAAAGGGTTACGGGTTCGAATCCCGTCGCCCGCTCTCTTACGAAGTATGAAATCAACAGTCTAGGACTTACGCGAATGTCATTTTGATGGGTGGTTTACGCAGGAATTGACGCATATACTCATCAAGCAAACCATGCTTTAACTGATAGATCGTCTTGCCTGTTTCGGCAGCCACCTGTTTGAGACGAATCCAGACCAGAAT
>JANMVQ010000276.1:0-5157 GCA_031392845.1 Chloroflexota bacterium | reverse complement strand
CGCTCGTGACTGTGCCCGCCTGGCGACTAAAGTCGCGGCTACCTATGACAAAGCCCCTTCGGGCTTATTCTCAGCCCGAAGGGCTTCGCTTTGCGTAGCTGCGACTTTAGTCGCCAGGCGGGCAGTGGCTTTACATTCCCGCTAAAGCAGGGAGAGCCTTATTTATCAAAGGCAAAACTTAGGCTATGAAAGTCACAAATGTCCGAACTCAATCTTACGAAGTCGAACTGACCCGTCCATTGGGCGACGCGAATGACATTCGCGGCTGTACCCACACCGCCACGATGGCGGTCTATCTGGACACAGACGAAGGGCTGACCGGCATCGCTTTAAGTGGCCCAGGCATGGAGAAAACCATCAAAGGCCTGGTCGATAACCTAATCGTCGGGCATGACCCACGCGGCGTGCGCGGGCTGTGGAAACGCATGATGGATCAAGTGTTCAAGGGCAACAACCGTGGTGCGGTGACTGGGGCGATCTCGGCCATCGACACCGCGCTGTGGGACTTGAAGGCCAAGATGAACGACGAGCCGCTGTGGAAGACGCTGGGCGCTTCCTCGCGCCGGGCCCGCGGCTACGCCAGTGACATTGGCTTGAATCTTGATGATGACACGCTGCGGGCCTTCTACGAACGCATGGCTGGGCAGGGCATCTCAGCCGGCAAAATCAAAGTCGGTCTTAGTCCCGATGACGACGCCCGCCGTATTGCCCTAATGCGCGACGCGTTGGCCAAGAGCGGCAAACGTCCGGCGCTGATGATCGACTCGAACGAGTATTGGTCGCCCAAGCAAGCCATCCGCCAGATTCGCGCCCTCGAAGAGCAGTTCGATCTGTTCTGGGTCGAGGAGCCCGCCCGACGCTGGGATTACCGCGGCTTGCGCAAAGTGTCGGAGAGCGTAAACGCCGCCGTCGCCACCGGCGAGAACCTAAACGATATCAGCGAGTTTATGCCGCTCATCGCAAATGAGGCGGTCGATGTCGTGCAGATCAGCGCGGGTTGTTCGGGCATCACCGGCGCGCTCATGGTCGCCGATCTGGCATATGGCTTTGAACTACCGGTCTCAATGATGAACTGCCCAGCCAATTACTTGGCGCATGTCGCTGCCGCCTTGCCCAACCATAACATGATGGAAGTACTAGACGCTGGGGCGGATCAGGGCATGATCCACCGCCACAAAGTCGAGGATGGCTACGTGGTGCTGAGTGATGATCCGGGCTTGGGCATCAGCTTCGACGAGGCCAAGCTGGCGGCGTGGGCGATCGACAAGCCCTCGTCGCGCGCCATCATGCCCTTCCCACGTCGGCGTGGGGCCGGGCTGTATGTGGTGCCGCCGGAGGAAGCAGGGTTGTTACCAGAAGACTAAAATGCACAGCGATGTTGCACAACTTTTATGAATATCTTTCGCGCTGCGGCGAGCCAAGTCGATCTCGAACCCATCATCGGCAGTTGGTTGACCGGCTTCGGGCTGCGGGTGTATCCCAGCGACGGCCAGCATGACCCGCTGCTGGCCAAAGCAGTTCTGCTGGAGGATGGCGCTACCCAAATCGCCATCGTCAGCTGTGATTTGATCGGCATCCCGGCCAAGACGATTGCCAAACTGCGCGCCCGCATTGCTGAGCGCAGCAGCATTCCGGCCAACAACATCGTCATCTCTTGCACCCATACTCACTCCGCCCCGGCCAGCATGCCCTTTCGCGGGGTGCTGGGTTATATCAACCACCATTGGTGGAGCGACGTGCAAGACAAAATCGTGGCATTGGTCGCCGGGTTAGTGGCGCAATTACAACCGGCCACCTTGCGGCATGGCACATCCCAGGTCGAAGGGATCAGCTATAACCGGCAGGATCAAACCCACCCGATTGACCGGACCTTGACCGCGATTGCCATCGACAATGCCCAGGGTGCACGTATGGCGACCTTGGTCAACTTTGCGCTGCATCCGGTAACACTGAGCTATGGCAACCTGAAGATTTCTGGGGATGTGCAGGGCGAGGCCATGCGCCGCACCCAACAGACGCAGGGTGGCATCGCCCTGTATTTGCAAGGGGCCTGTGGCGATGTAAACCCGACGGTTGATTTGAAACGCGGCTGGGGCAACGGCACATTTGACGACGTGACCGAGATGGGCACGATTCTGGCCCAAGGCGCGGCGAATGCCTTGCGAAATACAGTCGGCCTAGACAGGGTGCAGTTGCGGGTGGCCCAGCAAATCATCGAACTGCCGCTCGACGCCCCACCTACCCCCGCTCAGCTTGAAACGTTGATCGCGCAGTTTGAATCTGATTTGCGCAAGGCGCGTGATGAAGACCATATCGCCAATGAAGGCATTGCACTCACCTATTTGCGCTGGGCGGCCGAGGTGAAAGGCGCGATCGCCAACGGCAGCCTGCCCCGCGTTGCGCCGATCGAGGTGTGGCTGGCCGCGATCAATGATCTGCGTCTGGTGGCAGTGCCGCTTGAACCGTACTCAGATATTGGGCTGGATTTCAAGCAAGCGCTTCAACCGCTAACGGGCGTGTTTATGGGCTACGCCAACGGGCTGCTCGGCTACTGCGCGGCGGATTGGGCCAAGGAGCAAGGCGGCTATGGTCCAGATGACGCCTGCCGCTGGTTCCCGGAGCAACTCACCCCCATCGCACGCGGGGCCGCACAATTGGTGACCGATGCCGCGGTGCGGTTGGCACAGGCGTATCAACGAATGGGCAACGAATCAACGGATTAGCGCACTTATATCCGTTGATTCGTTGCCTATCAGTTGATCCTGTGGATCCAAAATTGTGATACAACCAACCGCATCACCCCACCGACTTCCCAGATGACACCCGCTCAACCCACCCCACAGCGGACGCTGTTGCACGCTGCCCTCGTTCACGCCTTCAATCTAGAAGGGTTGCGTCAGTTGTGCTTCAACCTGAAACTGGATCCCGACAATTTCGGCGCTACCCCAGCTGTCCTAATCCGCGAGTTATTGCTATACGGCGAGCGCACCGGCACCACCGCGATCCTCATCGCCCGAGCCCGCGCCCTGCGACCCAACTTCGCCATCGACCCGGCGGGCGGGTTGTTCGCCGGGGTGCCCCGGCTGGAGAAAGAAGTGTTTGGTCGCGCAGACCAGATCGAGGCACTGGTGGCGCAACTGACCGGGGCTGACCCACTCGCCCTAGTGCTTTCGGTGGAAGGCAGCGGCGGGGTGGGCAAAACCACCTTGGCCCTGGCGCTAGCGCACGATGCGCGGGTGCGGGCGCACTTTGCGGATGGGGTGCTGTGGGTGGGGTTGGGCACCCAGAACGATGTGGCGGGCGCGCTGAATGCGTGGGCGGAGGCGCTCGGCATCGACGTGACCCAACTACCCGAGGTCGAGACGCGCGCGACGGCCATCGCCCAGGCGATTGGCCTGCGCCAAATGCTCTTGATCATCGACGATGCCTGGGACAAAGAGGCCGCGCTGACCCTGCGCCGTTGCGCCGGGCCGGGCTGCGCCTGTCTGCTGACCACCCGCGACGGCTACATCGCCAAGCAATTTGCAGCCAAGCCGGATCGGGTGAGCAAGGTCTTGCCGCTGGGGAGCACGGATGCCTTCGCGCTGGTGCAGGCCTTGGCCCCCGAGGCCTGCGCCGCCAACCCGGTCGAAGTCAAGAAACTGGCCCACCAGGTGGGCGGTTTGCCGCTGGCGCTGGAGTTGCTGGGCAGCTATCTGGCCATCCCCGAACACACCGAATTTGCCGAACTGCGCGCCGACAGCTTGGCCCACCTGGCCGACCCGCACGCCCGGCTGCAACTGGCCCAGCAGCGCTTGGGCGACAAGCAGGCCTTTAGCTTGCAGGCGGTGATTGAGCTGAGCCTGTACGACCTGAACGACGCAGCCCAGCACGCCTGGGACGCGCTCGGTGCGTTTGCTCACAAACCCGCCACCTTCAGCCTGGCGGCAGCCAAAGCGGTCGGCCAGTGCGATGCGGCTACGCTGGCGACCTTGCTGCGGCGCAATTTGCTGGAGCGGGTCGAAGGCGGCGAAGACCTGACCCTGCACCAGACCTTGGCCGAGGCCGCCCAGGCACGCTTGACGAGCGCAGGTGCAATGGAGGCCGCCCGGCAGCGACATCGGCAGTTTTATCTCGATTTGGCAAACAAGGATCGGGATGACTGGCGAGTGATCGAGGCCGCATACCCACAGATTCAGCAATCCTGGCGCTATATGTCACGCGATGAAATGAAACTGGATATCATCGAAGCATTAAGAGTCTTTCATGAGCGACGTGGACTGTGGCGAGATCAATTGCAGTGGCTTGAGGTGGCTTTAGAAATCTGCGATCAAAATGGTTGGAATACGGCAAAAGCATCAATCTTGAACAATGTCGCTGGCATTTATTTGGATATCGGCGATCTTGGACAATCCTTGCAATATCTTGAGCAAACTCTCTTGTTGGATGAGGCTTCAGAAGACAAAGAGTCCAAGGCAACTACCCTCAACAATATCGGCATGGTCTACGATGCCCTCGGCCAACGCCAGCAGGCGCTCACCTATTACGAGCGCGCCTTGCCCATCAGCGAGGAAGTCGGTGCCCGCGCCATGGAAGGCACCACCCTCAACAATATCGGCACGGTCTACGACAATCTCGGCCAACGCCAGCAGGCGCTCACCTATTTCGAGCGCGCCTTGCCCATCCGCGAGAAAGTCGGCGACCGAAGCGGTGAAAGTGTGACGCGTTTTAACATGGCGCTAGTGTATGAGGCCAAGGGGCAACTGGCCAAGGCCGTGGCGCAGTTGGAGCGGGTGGTAGCTATCGATGAAGAGGTCAGCGACCCGAATTTGGAGAGCGACCGAGCGGTCTTAGCGCGGGTGCGGGCGAAGTTGCAGGAGCAGTAGTTTGGCGACAGCGCTGCGATGATCGGTATAAACCCGAAGGGTGGCCCCGCTAGGCTTATCCCCGTGACGGTTTTCGTGGGGCCACCCTTTGGGTTTATATGCGCGCACAACTTCATCCCCGTGGTGATCTTGGCGCAGGTGCGAGCGAAGGTGCCGGGGAAGTAGTTTGGCGACGGCGCTGCGATGATCGGTATAAACCCGAAGGGTGGCCCCGCTAGGCTTATCCCCGTGACGGTTTTCGTGGGGCCACCCTTTGGGTTTATATGCGCGCACACAACTTCATCCCCGCTCG
>JANMVQ010000181.1:0-3455 GCA_031392845.1 Chloroflexota bacterium | reverse complement strand
CGCGACAGGTATATGGCGGGTGTTGCCCGCCACACCGATTGTGCGTGGGTATCACAGCACGGCGTTGCTCATGCCAAGCGGGGCAGTCTGGGTGGCAGGCTCGAACTTTAATGCCCGCCCTGGATTACCGAACCGTGAGCTGCGAATTGAAATATTCGAGCCTTGGTATTTCTGTGGCAGACGGCCTACGATCACGGATGTTGCACCCATGGCCTGCCATGGGGACCGATTGGAGATTCGCACATCCGATGCCGCTGATGTCAAAAAAGTCGTAATGGTCAGATGTGGCACGGTGACCCACAACTTCAACCCAGATCAGCGTCATATCACATTGGAATTCAAACGCGAGAAGGGTGACGTGATCTTGGCGGACATACCAGCGGAGCCTAATGTGGCGATTGTCGGCTACTACCTGCTCTTTGTGATTGACTCGACCGGTCGACCGAGCACGGGGCGCTTTGTGCAAATTTGTCTTGGAAATAGTCGGCACCTGCGGCCGGGGTTGGATGTGGATCGCCTAGAGTGGCTCAACGAGTTTTTACCCAGTGACCGAAGGCTGGGTGTGGAGGATATTCGGGCGATGCGCCGTGAGGCGCGCGGCCCTGTTGCGCCACCCTGGCGACGACCCATATCAACTGAAGGGCATGGCCACGGCGATCAAGGCGGACATCAGCCTGAGGGTCATAATCATGGGGAGGGGCACCATGATCATGACCCTCCTCATGATCACATTGATGATCACCCTGCAAAAGCTGTACCTAAAGGGGCAAAGCGGGTCAAACGCACAAAACCACAACGTCCGGGAAAGCGTCGCTGATCTGAATAGCGCGTGTTTCTAAACCGCGCAATATCTTTGGGGTCTCCGCACAGTTTTCGTGAACATCTGAAGACTATGCAGAGCCTCAGAAGGTTTGGAGATAAATTCGGCTCTCCCGATTAAAACGGGAAAATGTCATTCCGACCGATAGGGAGGAATCTGTGCTTCGGCAAACGCACAGATTCCTCCTCCCCTTCGACAAGCTCAGGGTCGTCGGAATGACATATTTCTCGCCAAAGGCGGGAGAACCATAAATTCTTATCTCTGTGCTTGGCGCGGGTCGGCACCATCAAGTCAAAAGATCAGGTTTGGTGAATACCTGAAGTGGACACTGGATTCTGAGGGGTAGGCGCGGACGGTGCATCTGTGTCTTTTTTACTGGAGTATCGATGGGAATTTAGGTGTCTGAACAAGAGCATGAGGCCAAGCGCGACGCAGGCTATAGCGATCAGTCCGCCGATCCATTGCAAGACCCAAGCGAAACCAGTAAAACCCAAGCCAGCACAAACTGCGCCGATTGCCATCAAGAGGATCCCGCCCACACCTTCGGCGTTGATTATGTGAGGTTCCGACGGCAGTGATGTTGCGAGCGCACTCGCGAGAGAGTATTGTGCTGCAGGTTGGTTTTTGTTGACGTAGTGAAGCGTGATGTCACTGGTCGTGACAATATGATCGGGCAGAAACGCTAGAATCTTCTCTGCGCAGCGCAAATAGCCCAAATTGATCAGCCGATGGATGCGGTCTGGATCGAGGCCGGACAGGCCGGTTTCTGTGTTGGCCAAGTCGACTGCCTGCGAGATGTCAATCAGGTGATTCTTGGTTAAGATTTCGGGCAGGTCACCGACGATCAAGTCCTGATAGTTCATTCGCCAATAGACCCCGTAGCGGCTGTAATCGCGCAGGGCGTGTCTGGTATCGGGGTCTGGATGCGAATCGCTGATGGATTGCATCTGGAACGCGTGCCGAAGCTCGAATAACCGCCTGAGCCGAACCTGGTGATCGATCAGACTGATCACTCGCAGCATTTGGAATGGAATGTATAGCTTGAGATTGCGGGTGATGTTCAATAGGTAGCCAACTCGAAACTCACTGTTGAGGTATTTGCCGCCATCGCTGACCAGAATGATGCCGCGTGAGGATGCGGAGTCGATGCCGAGATTGTCCTGTATCCCACCATCTCCAAGCAGAATCCGCCATTTGCGCAAGTCTGAGGGCAGTTGGTGGGCTTTAAGATCGTGGGGTGGTTTATATCTGCCGCTGGGGTTCAGTTTGAGTGGTGACAAGAAGGGTGGAAATGCACCGGAAGCGGCGATAGCCTCGCTCAGTGTTGCATCATGATCAGTGTAAAAACCGTAGACCTCGTCACCCATTTTTGCATCGCGCACGTTGAATTGCCAACGGGCACCCGTTTGAAAGTTAATCGCATTGAAGATGATCGTTGGATAATGGCCATCACCGGCATTGTTCTTCCGGATAGCTAGATCACGAATTCTGGTTTTGAGCCGGCTGTCCAAGAGTTTTTCATAGGCGTGGGGAATCTGGTTGCCACCTTGGCCGGTGAGTAACCACAGCAAAATCTGAATCTTGCTAGCGATGGACTTTTGTGCCAAGCCGATCAGCGGTTCAACCACCAGTGTCTCGAAATTCTCCGCTACCCCGTCGGCATTGAAGCGTAGGTCAGGCCAGGTAAGCGCTAATAAGCCGGCCAAAATAGAGCCGCCGGAGACGCTGGATATCAGGGTGATTTGGTGGAGTATTCCCAGTTCGTTCAGACGGATTAGCGCGCCCAAGTGAAACAGCATTGCTCGATACCCACCGCCAGATAAGGCCAGCGAGATTTGTCCGTGGTGGGCGGGATTTTCGCCGATGCCACCGATGCGCACGGGTGTATTTTCTTGGTTTGCTGCAAAAACAGGATCAGTCATGGATACTCCAGAGTTAGATATCTTATCTTATGTTTATGGCGTTTTCACAGCGTTTACCGGACCGCCAAGATGGGCATATGTTCGGCTTGAACAATTGACGTATGCTGTGGGGATGGAATCCACAAACGAAGATGTGGCGCAACCAACCTTGCAGACTTTGCTGGCGAAGGCCATACTACTGGGCACCGATGAAATCGAGTTGGAATATGCTTCCGAAGAGTTATAGGTGGTTTATGTGCGCGGACAGACAGGTGCAAGAGATGTCATCGCCTCGCGCGAAGCAACAAGGGCCATCATTGATGACCGATTTGAACGAGCCAAGCTTGAGCGCAAAGACAGGAGTGGCTTCAAATGGGCATATGCCAGAGTCGAGTATACGATTCGGGCGGAGATATACGACAGTTTTGGTGAATCGGCCTTTCGGTTGACGTTCAAAAAAATCGGCGCATGCTCGCTAATTGCCAGTGATATGTTTCAGTAATAAAGCGACAACATGCACTCAGTGCTTATACGGCCCCATAAACCGCTCTCCATTAAGATGGATTAGGTGACTGGGTTGGTCGGCGATCCAGATTTCAGTCTCCCATGCGATCTCGTTCATGTAGCGCATCATCGTGCTGCGGGTGTCGAAGGCGGTGACGTAGACTAGCCCGATTTTTGAGTTGGCAAATAGCGTGTTCAATTCGTTGTGGCGTTTAATGTTGATCGGGCCG
>JANMVQ010000141.1:0-4592 GCA_031392845.1 Chloroflexota bacterium | reverse complement strand
GCACCACTGCCTGCACAATTTCCGACACTTGATACACTTCAACCGGAATTGAGTTCTGCTTGCTGCTTTTCATGCCCTAAGCATCGCTCAATTTCTCGCTTTTAGCCTAAACTAGAGATTAGACGTTATTAGAAATAGGTTTTTTGGCCTGTTTTCTATGCAGAAAATGAGGCGAAAATGTTATTTGTAATAACGTCTATTGACGATTACCTCCAATGCCCTGTCAGCTGGCAGAGTTCAACTAGAAACGTCGTAGCGCTGCTGCTTGCCAATCGATGTGCCATAGCAACAGTCCATCCAGTAGCGCATTGCGATTTATCAACTTGATGTCATGCACATCGATATCATTATTCGGCCTTTCGATGTAGAACGCATCTAATCCAGACGCGTGTGAATTAAATCGGCACGCCCGGGAGTTTTGTCGGCGAGCGTGGGAATTACCTCAACTCGCTCCTCGACTTAATCAGAAGGCGCGGGAGTTAACTCAACTCGCTCCTCGACTTAATCAGACGACGTGGGAATTAACTCAACTCGCTCCTCGACTTAATCAGAAGGCGTGGGAATTAAGTCAACAGACGCGCTGACTTAATCCGGATGTGCGCCAATTAAATCGGCAAGCCCGGCAATTAAACTCGCAGACGTGCGGACCGATTAACTTAGGTTTTCTACCACGAAGGGCACGAAGAGCACGAAGTCTTCGGAAAGAACTTCGAGAACTTCGCGATCTTCGTGGTTCAAATCTGAAAACCTAAGGTAATCAGACGTGCGGATTAAACTCGCACGCCTGCAAACTAAATCAGCCTGCGACTTTGGGTTGAGCCTGAATGAGTGGGAGACGTAGGCAAATCGTATGTGCGCACAGCAAAAAAACTGAGCGGTGGTAAAACAGGGTGATGGCGCGGCCGACAAACGAGCAGCTGATGGCAATGGACAAGGATGAGTTGATCATCTTGTTCAATGCTGTCATGGATGAACTGGACGAACTCAGGGCCAAGTTAGCACTGCAGCAGGCAGAGATAGAGCGGCTGAAGAGTCCGCCGCCGAACTCGAAGAATTCATCAATGCCGCCATCGCGCGATATGAACAAGCGCAAGCGAAAAGAGGCGAAAGAGATCAAGAAACGTGGAGCGCGAGAGGGACATGTGATGAAGAAGCGCGAGTTGTTGGACAACCCAGATACGGTGATCGTGGGAGCGCTGGAGAAATGCTGTAGCGGGCCGAGCTAAATGGCGGAGCTGGGCCTGAATAAATGAGTGTTAGGGGCGAGAGCGAAAACGCAAAACGGACGGTGCTGATAGGCATCCGTCCGTTTTGTATTTGTGTAAAAGAATGATGAATCAATCCTGATCGAGATCAGCGATGGCCCTACGAACGATGTTGTCATCGATGATGAGTTTCTGATCAATGGCGGCAGCCACATCACAACAATGATGCCGAACGTGCATTGCGAGGCAGTGTGGTGCACCGCAAAGTGACAGGCGGGTTTCACTCGAAATGGGGCGCGGCCGCCTATGCTGCAATTGCATCAGTGGTAGACACCGCAAAACTCGCTGGCAAAACTGCCTTCGAAACTATACGCGGCCTATTTGGCGAGTCTATTTTCCATTTCGTTGCCGCATAGGCCGTGAGCACATACTTTGTGTTTACGCTCGGGCTACCTCGCCGATAGTGGCAGATAGGTCAGCGCGCCGACTTGAACCTGCACGCTCTTCGATGCGCTATTGCCGTCGCGATCGGTGACGGTGAGTGTCAAAATATGAAAACCTGGGCTGGCCAATTGCGCACCGACGCTGGCCTCATTGCCCAGCAGACCATCCCGATTCGAAGTCCAGGTGTAGGTGATTCCCTCGGTCGTGGCGTTGTCTTCGAGATCGACCAGCATGCCTTCCAGCACAAGCATGTCACCCGGGCGCAGCTTTGTATTGGCATCCGGCGACAGAATTAGCACGCTTGGATCCTTGGTCGGCACCGCGAATGGCCCATTGCTGACATCGTCGGCCTCATTGGCACCATCGGTGGCCAGCACCCGCAACAGTGCATTGGTGCTGCCAGCTATGTTTGCCAATTGCAAGGTGTAAGTTGTAGTGGTGATGGGTCCGCTCACACCGACCCAGCTCTCGCCGCCATCGGTTGAGTAGTGTAGTTCAAAGGTAAGCTCGTCACCACCTGGGTCGCTGGCGCTCCAACTCGCAATCAGCATGTCGCTGAAGGCCTCGCCTCCATTGGGGGATAACAGGGTCACCGAGGGTGCATTACCGCTCAATGTCCGCGACACCAACACTTGTGTGCCGGTCAGAATCACGACGCTGCGCGCCTCGACTGGATAGGAAATGGCCGCCGCAAACGGCAGTGGTTCAACATCGGCTGCTAGACCATGCGTGTGCGCCGGTCCGTCGTCATGGGTATGAGTCTGTACTGCAAGGATGTCATTGTGTATTAGCGGTGCGAGATCAAAGCGGGCTGTTGATACCACTTCGCCTAAGCTATTGAGGAGCCGCACCGTATACGGCGCATCCGGTGGTGCGGGCAGCAAATCGGCAGGGCTACTGGTAAATGGGCGGGTCATGTTGATCACGGTTTGGGTTCCGCTTACGCTGCCACCCACCCACAGATAACGTTGCGTCACGGTGCTCACATCACGCGGATAAAGCAAGCTGAGTGCCGATTGTGAGCCGCGCAGAAAGCCGCTATAGCTATAGTCATCATCGAATTCCTCAAGCAAGTCGCGCCATTGGTGGCCCGAGACCCATTTTTGGCCACTATAAGACATGAAGTCATGGTTATGGGTCAACACATTGCCGAGATGATCGCGGATATCGATGGGTGTATAGACGGTGGGAACATTCGTGGCCCCAATCTCGAACCCCCATTGGCCGATGCCACCATGGGCATTGGGGAAGGGTGGATAACTGTCGTAACACCAGCCTTCGCCATGGGGTGAGCTGCCTGGATGACACGAGTTCAGTGAATGCGCCAATTCATGCGCTACCGTGTTGGGCACGCTGGACAGGCCAATGCCTGAGCGCCCCGAAAACGGCCCCAGTGAATAACCGTTTGTGGTACTGCATTCGCGGCCGGGTCCACATTCATCTTCGCTGATAACGCCATAAGACATTGGATATGCGCCACTTCCAGAACGCCCATTCACCAGGCGAGCCTCATTGGGATATCGCATCGCAAGCCACCACCAACCGGGCATGGCCACATACTCATCATCGTTGCGAATGGCCCCGCACAAATCAATCGTCGGCCCGAGGCTGGAAGTCACCGTGGTTGGGTACCAGCGTTTCAGCCGTGCTAACCCTATCGTCATCACACGTTCCATCTGCTGACGAGAGGGTGGCGCACGCCTATGCACCGTCGCCCCGATTACCTTAGCTTTTTGCTGTTTTCCGCGAATCACGCGAATCTGCGCTAATAAATTCGCGAGAATTAGCGTGATTCGCGGAAAAACCTAAGGTATTCAGACCGTCGCCCTAATTACAGAAATCTCTCTGCTGGTCCAACGAAGCATGCCTTTTTATTCTATCAACCACGTTTGCCCCAAAGACCACACCGTAGCCTACGAGCTCAATCTGTTTCACAATCTGCCTGCGCCTGGACACCCAGCTGTATGCTGCGTTTCAGACCAAGCTAGATTTGGCCTGCAAACTGATTGATCAGGCCGTGGGACATGCGTTGGACTTTGATGTCGTGCTGTTTGATGGCTGGTATCTGGCCCCACAAGTGATTGAATGTGCGGCCAAACATCACAAAGACTGGGTGAGCGTCCTCAAAAAGAACCGCAATCTGGAGACTGCCAGCTTCACGCTTAAAGATGAGCTTGGACAACCCATTGCCTTGCCTGGCCCAGAAATCAAGGTCGAGGATCTGCTGCCACTCATTCCACACAGTGCCTCCAAGCCCATCACGATTGCCGCCAAAACCTACTGGGCCTTCACATTGACCGTGCGGATTGCCGGTCTGGGCAAAGTCAGACTGGTCATCAGCTATGCCAATTCTGTCTTGACCGGCACCTATGTCGTACTCATCACCAACCGCTGTGATTGGTCTGCCAAACGGATTATCCAGACCTACTTGCGTCGTTGGCCGATTGAAACCTTTTATCAGGACAGTAAACAATATCTTGGATTGGATGAATATCGCATGCGAAGTGCCGAAGCCTTTCAAAAACATTGGTGTCTGGTTTTCGTCGCCTATTCTCTCCTCCATCTTGATTGCCTAGCTGCCACTGACAACAAGGCCCTCATCCCGCTCAAAACCATCGGTGAGGCTTGTCGCCAACAATCTCAGTCTCTAATTGAAGCCTTGATTCTGTATGCCCATGATCGTTTATCCAAAGGCACCGATGCCCAGACCTTCCTGTCCGCCCTGTTTGCACCCCAACAGCCGCCTAAAACCTGTTTGAAGTGAAATCACAACTATCGAGGTGGTAATACACCTGCTCCCCACCACTCCAACCATGACGAAGGTCTTCTAACGCCAAGGTCTTCCCATACAACGGGTGAAAACAATGTGTGACCTCAAAGCTTCTTGCCGCAGTGTTTGATTGGGGTATATTTCTCTCTACACTCCACCTCATATATAGAGCG
>JANMVQ010000120.1:0-3966 GCA_031392845.1 Chloroflexota bacterium | reverse complement strand
TGCCCAAAAAATAGGCATTTCGCAGATGTGAAAACAGTCCCAATCTTTTTGACAGGCAGAATTCGAAATGCCAGTTCCAATTTTGGTTGTGCTACCAAGACGAATCGACTACTCCCAAGTGGAAAATGCCTATTTTCAAGTGTCGAAATTATGGCGCTCTTTGAAACGCTGCGTCGTGAGCGCGGAATCACAATCATCCTGGTGACACACGATCAGCATGTCGCCAGCCATGCGCAACGCATGATCGAGATTCGAGATGGCTGTGTGGAAATAGACACCGCAAGCGCGAGGAAAACCACATGACACTCTTGGAAACGGTTCGCACCGCTCTTGAAAGTCTGGCGGCTAACAAGCTGCGCACACTGTTGACCATGCTGGGTGTCATCATCGGTGTGGCATCTGTGGTAACGCTACTCTCGATCGGGGCTGGCGTGTCCACGCTGATCAGCGATAGCATCAAGAACATCGGCACAAACGTTCTCACCATTCAGCTCGATGACCGCATCCCAACGGCGCGGCTCACGAACGCCGATGTACACGCGCTAACTGATCAGTCTCAACTCCCGGAGTTGGCTCGCGTGGTTCCTGAGTTAGGCATCAAACAACTCACCTACGCCGGCCGTGAGTTTGTCGACAAAGATGTGAACGGCACAACACCAGCGTTTTTTGCATTGCGTAGTGTCCATTTGAAGGAGGGTGAGCTGTTTTCCCTGGCAGACATCAAGAAACGACGGCGCGTCATCGTGCTTGGCGCACTTGTCGCAGAGTCGTTGTTTGGCGAATCGTCGGCCATCGGTGAGACGGTCATGGTCGGAACGGTGCCCTTTACGGTGATCGGTGTGGCGCAAAAGAAAGGTGGGTTGGCCAACGACACCGTCGATGATTCGATGTGGGTGCCCATATCGGTCGCGCAGGAGAAGCTATATGTGGCGCAACGCTCAAGCTTGAACTCGCTCTCAGCCATCTACGTCGAAACCAAGGATGTCAAGGCCATTGACCCGGTCATGCTTAAGTTGGCGCGTGTATTACGGCAGCAGCACGCGCTGCGAGCTGACGAGCCAAATGATTTCCGCATCTTGAACCAGACCGCCCTTGTCAGTACGCTCGATACTGTTGTAAATGCATTGACAGCCTTTCTGGGAGCCATCGGCGCGATCTCGCTCATCGTTGGCGGCATCGGCATCATGAACATCATGCTGGTGAGCGTGACCGATCGCACCCGCGAGATTGGTGTGCGCAAGGCGTTGGGCGCCAGGCGAACCAACATCCTCATGCAGTTTTTGGTCGAAGCGTTGACCGTCAGTGCCCTGGCAGGCGTCATCGGCATCGGGGTGGGGGTTGCCTCGTCGCAGCTCTTGTCGCGGGTGCAGACGTATCTCACACCCCAAGTACAACCGCTAGCGATCATCGTTGCTTTTGGGGTGTCGGTGCTGGTTGGGGTCATCTTTGGCATGTATCCTGCCTGGCGCGCCAGCCGGCTGGTGCCCGTAGCTGCACTCCGTTACGAGTAATGCCCATCTCGCTCTGCAATACCGGCAGCCTTTTTGGTACTTGCGAAAAAAGTGGCATCTTTCTGAATCAGTCCTTCAACATCGAAGACGAATTTCAACTGGCGTTTATATGCAGGCCTTACGCTTGTGGTGATGAGCAGCAATCCTGCCGCTATCTACCAAAACTAGATTGAAGGAGTCTTAATCATGCTAACCAAAAAATTTATTTCAATGGGCATGCTGGCGTTGTCAACCATCATGGTTCTCTCAGCCTGCAACACAGCTCGGCCCGCGACTATCGCCGTCAAAATTGTGCCAACTGCAACGGTCGTACCCAAACCTACTGCGGCTCCAACTGTTGCGGTGCCTACTCAGGTGCCAGCCACCAAGCCAGCGCCTACGACTGCACCCACGATCAAACCTACGAATGCGGTCACCGTATCCAAGACATCACCAACATCAACAGCGGTGACTCTCGTTACTAGAACGCTGGCTCTTTCCGATGTCATTGGCGCAGCAACAAGTGCGGGCAAGTTCAAGACGCTGTTATCACTGTTGGCGACTGCGGGTATGACTGATATGTTGCGCAAGCCGGGTCCATGGACCGTGTTTGCGCCCACAGACGACGCGTTTGCCAAGTTGCCCAAAGACACGCTGGATGCATTACTTAAGCCAGCCAACAAGAAGAAGCTTGTGGATGTGCTATCGCTGCATTTTGCGTCAGGCAAAGACACGGTCGCAGATCTGGCAAAATTGAAAATGCTCAGAATGTCCAATGGTGCAACGGTGACGCTCTCATCCAAGGCCAACGTCACCTCCGTCAACAACGCCAAGGTTGTCCAGGCCGACATTACTGTCGCCAACGGCGTCGTACACGCGATTGATTCTGTGCTGTTGCCAACCAAGTAGGCTGAGTCCGCTTCATCTACGCTTCAGGTTAATTTCATGCTGGTGTTCTATCCTGATCAACGAATGCATGGTTGGATGCATTTATATCTTCAGCTCTTATGATTGGCACATACTCCTTTCGCCCAGATATCCCAAATGTCTGGTATTCCCTTCAATGTGGAAGGAGTATGTGCCAAGGATAGGAGTATTACTAATACTATGAGTGGCCAATTTGAATTGTCCAAAAAGAGCAGTGGTTTCTATCTGTTTAACTTCCTGGACAGCGATGGCCAAGTCATTCTGATGAGTCAGCTGTATCAAAACAAATCGGGTGCGGAAGCGGGGATCGCACTGGTAAAAGCCCATATTGCTCAGAAAACCGACATCGAGTGTCGAATATCAAGTCAGGGGAGTGGTTACTTTGTACTCAAGACTTCCAATAATGAGATTTTGGGCCGGAGCAATGTCTATGGATCTATGCCGGCCCTGAGTAAGGCTTTTGAATTGCTCCAAGACCTTGCACCTGGCGCACCCATTGTGGATTTGACGAACACAAACAACAAGGAGAAAAGATAATCTTGAATGTAATAATCTGGTCTGCAAGACTTATTCTTGCACTCATTCTGACCTTGACAGCCTACGGTAAAGTTGCGAAACAAGAATTGCAGCACAATCAACCCGTCGCGACTCATGAAGTATCAACGCAACAAATGACTCTACCTATTGCGGTTTCGCCCAGCGCAAAGATAAACATTGCAACACCAGCAGTAAGCACTGGATCAATCCTAACCGATGTCCTCAGCACCGCGATCAATGCCGGCAAGTTCAAGACGCTGGTTGCTTTGATTCAGACCGCAGGATTAACGGATGTCCTGAGGTCGCAAAGGTCTGTCACTCTTCTTGCTCCCACAGATGAAGCTTTTGCCCGCCTACCACAATTGCTATCCGCCGACACACTGAGAAAGCCCACCAAACGAAAGACACTTCTGCACTTGCTAAGTTATCACATCCTGAATCGTAAGGTGACCGCGCTTGATTTACAAACGGTCAAGTCGGTCAAGACCATGAATGGGAAGCATGTGCAAATCAGCCTAAACAAAACGGTACTCTTGATCAACAATGTCCAAGTGCTGATCAGCGATATTCAAGCGACCAATGGCGTTATCCATGTCATTGATGCTGTCTTGCTTCCCCCAAAGAGCAGTGCTATTGGGCAGATCTTTGCTCACTTCGCCAATTCGGCAGTGACGAATGGGATCTAAAGTTTGGCTAATTGACATGTGGGACTGTAAATTTCAACAGCACATAGTCGTCTGAAACTGAGTTTGGCTGAACATACAGACGTGCGCCGCTTGTATAGTTGTAAACGCCGAGGCGAATCACGTAGTCACCCTCAGGTAGTGGCGATGACAGTAGAATCATGCGTTCATCGAGCACCAAATCTCCCTTAGGCAGGGCGCAACAATAACCTGATTGAAATCGACTTGCGTAAAGCAGGGCCATGAGGGTAACTGTAGCAATGACAGATAGCGGAATGGTAAAAGGGTTGGGGCTGAAGTATCAAGTTCTGCGTGGTGTGTTCGATGAG
>JANMVQ010000104.1:0-15986 GCA_031392845.1 Chloroflexota bacterium | reverse complement strand
CACATCGAGGTCTACAACGTGACCTTGTTGCATTTGAACAACGACTTGGAATGCGCGCTTTTCTTCGAACTGTAGTCTGGCACGTTTGAAAACTTCGTAGATGCTGATGATGGGAACGATTAAGTCGTTCGATAAAGTGATGATTTCAGCGAAGTTGCGTGCGTTTTTTTCATCGGCCAAATACTCTAGCCAACCAGAGGAATCCACAACATTCAAGGTCATATGCGATCTTGATCATCCTCTGCCTGGCCATCGTTATCAAGCACAATCCCTTTGAGCAGACCTTGTGCTTCCTGCACAGAAATCACCGGCATATACATAATACCGTTACCAAATGGAATCGCCTGCAACTTCTGCCCCGGATGGAAATGCATCAAGTCGCGGATTTCTTTAGGAATCACCACTTGATATTTGGGTGAAATGGTTACCGCATTTGGGTTCATAGTTTGCTCCCTGTGATCGATCAGAAAATCGTCGTACGACCCTATTTTAGCGCAACTACACCCGCCGCGGCATCGGCAGACGCAAGCTCAGCCATAGCCCTAGCCCGACCACGACTGCGGCGACCCCAAACAACAGCGAGTAGGCCCCGCGCACAAAACCCAGCCGCGTCAACAGGTCGATCATCACGCCGCCTAATACGGGTAGAAAAGAGGCCGTGCCCGCTACTGTGCTGACCGCGCCGACATACATCGGGCGGTCGGCTTCGTGGGCGCTGTCCTGGGCATAGCTGAAAAAGCCCACCTGCACAGAGCGATTGACCGCGCCGTTTAGCAGCATCATCAAAATGAACATGCCATAAATCAAGGTGGATAGGGCTGGGTTAACTGGGAACCACGACAGCACAAAACCCAGCGCTGGTGCAGAAAATTGCATGATGCTGGCGGCATTAATCACCCGCAGCGGGCCGAAGCGCTCCGCCAGCCAGCCAAACAACGCGGTGCCGAGCAAACCACCCGCGATATATGCAATCGTAAACACACCCACGGACGAATCGGGCAGCCCCAAGCGCTCACGTGCGAACACGACATAGAACGCCGCGGCCATGTTTTCCACGCTGGTCAGGGCGCGCACAATGAGCATGAGCTTGAAATTGGCGTCGGTGCGCCAGGCCAGTTTGAGCGCATGGACGAAGCTGGAGGGGGCCTGCGCGTTTGAGGTTTGCAGGTTTGCAGGTTGTTGCGCGGCACGCTCCTTGATGAAGAGCATGGCGACTAATGAGAGTTCATAGAACAGCCAAGCCATTCCCAGCAGCAGCGCATAATTCAGCGGGAAGGGCAGTTGTTCGCTGCCCAGGATGCGTTCGACCAAAACACCTACGCCCAATCCGGCCACGGCGGCGACGAACTGGTTGACCGCAATGGTGCGGGCACGGGCACGCGGCGACAGCGCCCGACCCATCATGTCGAACCAGGCCACGCTAGTGACCGCATCGAAGATCATCATGACTACAACCATGCCAATGAGTAACCAGAACGTGAGGGTTGGGTCTGCAGCACGGGTGATTGCCAACCAAAGTGCAAACGCCAGCACAACCGGGCGGGCTATCAGTGAAGGCAGCACCGAGTACATCCGCATGCGGGCCTTGCCGCGCAATAGCCGCGCCGCAAACAACTGCGGCAATAAATAACCCACGTACCAGGCTAGGCTGAGCAGGCCGATCAGCGTTTTGTCGGGGGTGAGTTTGGCCGCCAGCGAGGTCAGCACCGTGGCAAGCGGCATAAATGAAATGCCGATACCCCACAGTGCCGAATCGAAGCCAAACGCCAGTTTATTGCGCCGCAGGTCGATGGGCACTTCTGGCGTATCTGGCACATCATCGTGGAAAATCGTGCGCGCCGCCTCGGATATGGTCTGATCCGAGGCGGCGTTTATGTTGTTGGACATCCCTGCGATTCTATCGGTCTTCGGTCTATGAAATGGGACGCGGGTTAACCGGATAACCGGATTTTTCAGGATACGTGATCCAAAAAATCCTGCGATCCTGAAAATCCGCGTCCCATTCCTAAGTTTTTACGAAATTTATGACGATGGAATTGCCGTCGAAACCGGTGTGGCAGGGGGTGGCGGCACAAAGGCCCATTCAAAATGCATAGCTGCACTGCCACCGCGCTCGACATATTGAATTTGAATGATGTGCTTGCCGCGCCTTAGCCGGACGGGCACTTCGACCTGGATTGGGCCGTTAAAATTCTCATAGACCTTGGTGCCATCGACGAACACCCGCATACCATCGTCAGCCATCAGTTTGAACATGTATTCGCCTGTAGTGTTGGCGGTCATGTCGCCCCGGCAGTCGGCCGAGAAGTTGTCATTGGTCACGCCATTGCCTGGGCCACCCTCGCCCCAATCTTGAATCAGTTTGCCATGCGCTTCGCCTTCATCAGTACGTAGCACGACATCCCCGGTGAAGTCCGTACTGTTGTAGTAGCGGCAGGCCCATGCGCCGTAGTTGATCTTCCAGGTCAGGCTGATGAGCGCAACGTCGGTGGTCTCGGCATACTCCACGCGCAGACGGTGTTCACCTTTGATGACTGGGATATTGGCGATGGCAGTGCGCTTTCCACCCATATGCCATTCATCGATGATTCGTCGATCATCAAAGTAAACGCGCGCGGCATCGTCCACTACCAAGCTGAACTGGAAGTTCTCGGTTTGATCAAACACGAATCGTCCAGTGAAACGGGCCGAGAATTTGTCGCTGGGCAAACGCGGATCGGCGCTGCCACGACCAAAGTTAAATGACAGCGTTTGGTCATTGCGCTGCACGATGGCTGGGCCTTCCAGATCAGGATTGTTGAAGAACTCGCTGTACCAAAAGTTCAACGGGGCTTTGTTTGGCTCGATCACGGCTGGTACCGTCGCAGTTGGGGTGATTGCCGGAACTGCAACGATAGGTGTGGCTGGAATGGCGGTCAGTGTGGCTGTGGGCAGCACGGGCACGCTAGCCGCATTATTTTGAGGCGTGACGGCGATTTGTTGCACCACCGAGCCCCGTTGAATTTCCACGTTGTCGGCTGGCATCAGAAAAATTTGCCCCAACACCAGCGCTGTGATGACGCCGAAAGACAATCCGAGCAGAATGCCTGTGAGAGGGGAACCTGAGCGATACGTTGAGCGAGGCGCGTAGCTTTTCATGGCACTTATCCTCCTTCTTCTCTTGACCTGAATCAGAATAATTGACTGTCGTTATTTCACCGTTGATCCACCGTTATTTGTGCGAAAGATTGGCTTGGGAATGTTCGCAGTTGTGAGAATTCGACCAGTGAACCCAGGCAAAATTAAGGACAGCTAGACGATACGTGCAAATCCTGAACGCAACTTGATAAAAGCATGACGAAAATATGACGCTTAGCGGGGTATAAGCAATACGAGCAGTTATGAACAGGTCACAGGCGCATGGGTCATCGGTAACTTTGTTTCATCTCGTAACTGATAGTCAAACTTAATGCGCGCAGGCCCACCAGTATTGCGATATTGCACAGTGATGTGATGCGGGCCGTTGCTCAACTGACACACTTGGGTCGTGGGTGCAGGGTTGATGGCATCCCAGTGGTTTAGTGTCGGTATCAGAAACCCATCGATATAAACCCGGGCGGTCCCAGTGGTTTCCAGCTTCAATTCATATTCCCCTTTCAGGGTCACGTCACGGTCCCAGCTTGCAGAATAGCTTTTTTCAGGCAAGTTCATATCTAAAGGTGGAGTCGTCGGCCAGTCCAATGCAATCGAATTTTCATCGCGGACGATCTGTGGCGATCCATCCAAGTTTGGGTTGGAGTAATAGCGGGTGATCCAGTTATCGTAGGTTTCGCGCCAGCTAAAACACAGCATGGCAGCGCCGCCGCTCTGAAAGTAGTTGACCCGAAAACGATGTAGCCCAGCTTGTAATGCGATAGCTGCGCTGCTCGTGCGGAGTGAGCCCGGCCGTTTTTCATCGATGACCAATTTGTCATCGACATAAACCTGTGCCCCGTCATCTACGGTCAGCATCAACTTCAGGTTGACCGGCTGCGGAAAGGTCTCATTACGCTCAAATAAGGCGGAGTGGTTGCTGGGGCTAAGCTGAATCTCGCCAAGCGAGCCGCTTAACCCGTTTGGGAACCAGATATCCAAAGGTTCTTGTTGCCCAGAAAGAGGCATCAACATATCTGTGTCGATGTAATAGGTAGCCGACCAGTGACCAGTATTGGTGATGGCAGCGCCGGTGGCCACGTCGAGCAGCGGGGCCAGATCAACCCGATCCACACCGGGTAGTTTGAACGTCTCCAGACTAGGGGCAGGTTGATGGACTTTGATTAGGCTCAATGGCGCAATAGCCATCGTTTTGTTGGTGGCAATCTGGGCAGCAAACTCGATGCCCGCAAAGTCGGCCATACCAGGTTTACTAAAGGGTTCGACAGTCAACGTAAAGTTGCCCTTACTATCGGTTAAGACAGATGCTTCATGAATGAAGCTGGCCGAATCAGGTTTGACCGGGTACGGGGTATTTAACAGTGTGTAAAAAACTTCGACAGGCGTATTGGCGGGGAAGTAGGCCCCGCGCAGTAACACGCGATTGTCACACGGGCTGTTCGCGACCATATGCAGTTTGGGATCGATCTCAATTGGGCGTAAAAATCTAATCGCTACGAGGGCACTGATCACTACACTGACCACGAAAAATGCTGCAATGACCTGACTCAACTGCCTGCGTTTGGGCATATGCGGCGGACGCCCGCTCTCAGTAGCCTTGAAACGGACGCTGGTAGGACGTTGCCGATGTGGAAGTGGATAAGACGACTGCTTTTTTGCCACAGGAATGAGTCTCTGGCGTAATAAAGATAAATTTATTCTGCGAGTGCTTAACTTTATACCCGGGTGAAGATGAGTTGAATGGATGCTGGGCCGTCGATGTCTCTAAATTGTAGTTGCACCAAACAATTCCTGCATTTTGACAAAAATAGTGTTGACGTGCGTTCAGGCTGGTCTGACCACTCGCTAAGTCCAGGAATATTCTTGCGATTAACAAAAAGACGAGCTTGATCTCGTTCCCCTACTCTCAAAGTGATTTGATAATTGCCAGACTCCGTGATCGAAATTGTGCGCGTTATATTGGCTGAAAAGTGATCTACCCTGATCTCGGCCGCGGGAGCATTTCCCCAAGTAATCAGCAAAGATGCGCTAATTTCTACGGGTGTCTTTGCGTTTAATACACTGTTCGGGTCGATGCTTAACTCAGCCAGCACTGGGCCTTCCAATGTGTCGTTATCATAGATGCTGGCATGCCAGTTTGGATAATAAGGTTGCACATCTAGTGCGATGTGACAATTACGGCTGGATTTAGCATATTCCACACGCAGCTTGTGCATGCCTTTGCTCAAATGGGTTTGTTGCCGATACAGTTTCTGTTTGTTGTTGTCATACCAGGCGTCGATTAGAGGCTGATCGTCGACATAAAGGCGCGCACTACCAAATGCCATTAAGGTTAAGACAAAATTACCATAGCGGTCCACATTCAGTTGCTGTGTCCAACGAGCAGAGGCGGGATTGCTGGCGTTGATGACACGTTTGCTGGCGCATCCGACATCTCCTACTATTTCCGGCGCAGACGCTTCGCCGGATAGTGCTGGCTCTGAAAATGTTTCGCGCAGCCAGTCCCCCGGACCGGAAACTGGGGCGAGCGTGGATGGCGTTGATTCTAGGATTGGGGCTAGCGGAATGTGAGATAGATCAACAGCTTTCTCGGCACGATATTGGTCGTTGCGTGTGTGAACCGAAATAATCGCTTGTGCATATGGAGTCTGCTGCAACTCGCGGGCAGTAAGCAAGGCATGAATTCGACCCATGCCATCGACGAGGGCCTCAATAACCTTGATGGGCGAACGGGCTGCTGTGTTTGCCTTGTCAGTGCTGACCGGTTCGACATAGATTCCGACCCGTTCACCTGGCATAAATCCTTCACCGGTGACGTTTACTACATCAGGTTGGGTGGATGACTGAATCGCAATCACCCGTGGCCCAGATTGGGCAAATACAGTTTGTGGCGCCGGGCTAACGGGAACATCAACTAGAAATATGCTTGCGAGCAGACAGGCCGCAACCACTCCCAACGCTACACCGAGAATAGGGCGTGCATCAATTCCAGCGGCCGATCCTAGCGGGCGCAGGTCTTGTGCATTCTGCGAAGACGATTGTGAATCCCCCTGATTGCCATGGCTGTGCATCGGTCCTCCTGAGCGGGAGCGCAAAGTAACTTCAAGTGTATAGCCTACGTCAAATCCGTTTATTTATCGTCTATTGTTTGTTTTGGTGCTGCTGGAGAATATTCCTCGCGCCCGACTTGAGCCATAGGAGCACGCCCACGTATGGCATCCCACCAGCGATTGAGGCTCCACCCGCCACTGATACATGCCTCAAACGTGGTGAATTGATACATCGTCACGTCACGATGCAGCCGATCCAACTCTTGTGTCAGCCGCACTTCCATCTGGCCAGTGAGGTGTTTGATAGGGGTGGGTAAGCTCTCACGCGCCAACTGCAGCGGTTCACCAATGCTGATAAAGGCTTCTGGCTTCTGCTCCCCGATAAATTCATAACGCAATGCCATAGGATAGAGTGCACACTGGCCAACCCGCTCGACGATTTTTTTGACCAGATGCGCGATGCCGTTGAAGAATGCTAATGGGCGCACATCATTGCCCAAAATTTCACCCTGCGGAAAAAGCATCAGCATTCGCCCCGGAGATTGCGTCATCAATTCGGCGGCGTAATCCAGGGTGTGCATAGCGCTGCGGGCGTCGCTCCGGTTAAGCGAAAACGCACCTACCGAGCGGAAGAAGCTGTAGCGCTGCAGCTGCTTGTCCTCCATCATGACATAGCCATCCAGATGCCAGCGCTCTTCGTTCACCGCCATGCCCAAGTGACCGTCCCACCAACTGCTGTGGTTGCCGTACAAAATAACTGGCCGATTTGACCCGGGCACAGCGCTGGCCTGACGCAAATTTACCCGCACAAACGCACCCTGCAATCCGGACTTGATCAGGCCAAGATAGATCAGGCGATTCAGTAAGCGATTTTTGCGGGCAATTAGCATAGTTGAGTAACTCTATTTGAGCAGAAACACAGCCCATTGTAAAATCCACTTGGAATCCGTTTTCTTTCCAAAAGGAGTTGCTCAAATGAACCGAAGACAATTAATGATTGGTGCTGCGCTGGCCCTGACTGTGGCTGCGTGCGCCGCCCCACCCCCCGCCAGTAAACCCGCCGAGGCCCCCAAGGCCGAAGCCGCAAAGCCTGCCGCCACTACAGACCTCGGTGGCCGTGAAATCGTCATTGCAGTCGAGAACGCTTATCCGCCCTTCAACTACAAGGACGAGAAGACTGGCGAGAATGTTGGTATGGATTACGACATGCTGAACGATGCATGCAAGCGTCTGAACTGCAAGACCAAGTTTGTGACGACCAGCTGGGATGCCATCGTTGCGGTGATGGAATCCAAAGGCAAAGCCGAGTGGGACATGGCCGCTGACGGCATCACCATCACCCCGGAGCGTGCCAAGAACGTAGACTTTAGTAGCCCGGTGATTAATGTCGCGCAGCGCTTGCTGGTGCGCAAAGGCGAGAGCCGCTTCAAGAATGCCGAAGAGTTTAAGGCCAACAAAGATCTGCTGTTCGGTGCACAGCCGGGCACGACCAACTACACGATCATGGAGAAGATTGTGGGCAAAGATCGCATCAAGGCTTACGATCAGTTTGGTCTGATTGTGCAGGCATTGATGAACAAAGATATCGATGCTACAGTGATGGACGACGTGGCCAGCTTGGGCAATATGCAGGCCAACCCCGACAAGCTCGAAACCTTCCCAGAGTCACTGGCCGGCGAAGACCTGGGCTTTGTCTTCCCACAAGGGAGCGAACTGCGGGATATCTTCAACAAGGCACTGGCCGACCAAAAAGCCGATGGCACTTTCGATAAGATGAAGGCCAAGTGGTTCCCCGGCATCAAATAACCTAAGGCGCGCAGAGATTTTTCTCTCACAAAGACACACAGGGCTTGAAAAGAACTTAGTGCCTCAGTGTCTTTGTGAGCGTTTTTGTTGGCTGGCTTAGATTCTTTGACAGCTTACACCACGCAATCTCCGCCCAATAACTCGGTCAATTTCTCACGCAGTTCCTCACAATCACAAGTTGTATCGTTTGGGAAATCCACCACGGCATCGTGCGAACCGCCATTCTTCAGCTTAATGCTAAAGCGTTGGGCACCCCGAAACGACAGCAACACCTGATGGACAGCTTCCAGCCGCTCAATATCGGTGCGCGAGTTGCCGCTACGCGCAATTTGCACCATCAGTGGGCGATCTAGAATCGGCGAGAAATTAGCCGCTGGGTTAACACTCTTGGCCGTGCGTTCGCGGGTCCACACTGCATGCTGATCATTCGCCAGCTTCTCCCACACATTGTGACCACCCTGCTTGGCAGGGACCGCGACCACAAGAGCGTCTTCGGAGATGGGAGACGGGAGATGAGGGACGGAAGACTCTGGCACAGCGGCTTCGTCGTTGGTCGTCGGTCTCCCATCATCCTCGGTCACTGACTCATCCACGGCCTTGCCCCGAAACACATTCGGCACTTCGGGTAAGTGAGCGAAGCGTTCGCGCAAAGAGGCTCCATCACTTTTAGGAGCAGGCGGCCCATAATGCGTGCCATTGCCGTTAGCACTGCCAGCGTCCTGAAAGGACTTGGCAGCCCCATTGACATTGAGATTCTTGCCTGGTTTAGTCGCACTCAACGCTTCCCATGGCGGCATATCGATCGCCGCACCGTCTTCATCGTAAAAAGGGTTGCCATCGTCGGAATTGACGATTGACGATTGACGATTGACGATTAAGGACACTTCGCCGTCCAGTCCACCGGGAGACTCCCCACTCGTCTGTCGTCCATCGTCTTTCTTTCGTCCGCCGTCTTCCGTCACCCGTCTCTCTCCCGGCATCAACAAGTCATACTGTGGGTCGGGCGTGAACCAGACGGACTCGGTATCGGCGGAGCGCGCGCGGGTAATCGAATCGCTGACTTTGTCGACCAACACCTTGGGGGAGTTGCCATCTTTCACATCAGCCTTGCCCCATATGACCAGAATCTTGTCCTTCTGAATCTTGTCCTGATACTGCTCCCAGGTCTTTGGGAAAATAATCAGTTCGATGGTGCCGCTCAAATCCTCCAAACCCGCGAAAGCCATCGGTTTGCCCGCCTTGCTGACATGTGGGCGAATGTAATTCACCAAACCAGCAACAACTACAGACTGCCCATTGTCGGTTTCCACAAAATCAACACTGGTGCGGGTAACAGTATCTTGCAAATGCTGCAATAAGTCTGCCAACGGGTGATCGCTGACATACGTGCCGATCAAATCGCGCTCCATCATTAGCAACTCTTTGCGCGGAATCTCGGGTGCATTCTTGGGCAGTACGACCAATTCGTTATCGTCATCGGTATCGTCGTCCAGCCCACCAAACAACATGCCCTGACCACGCTCGGCGGCCCTGCGTGCGGCTGTAGTCGCGCCCGCAATCATGTCCGCCGCCGCCAGCAATTGGTGCCGTGGCCCGAATTCGTCCAGCGCGCCGACTTTGATTAGGGACTCCAATGCGCGCTTATTCACTTGCCCAAAATCAACCCGCTTTGCGAAATCACTCAAATCTTTGAAAGGGCCGCTCTTGGCGCGCGCTTCAAGGATCACATCGATCGGACCCGATCCGACATTCTTGATCGCCATCAGGCCGAAGCGAATCCCTTTGGCGCGCTTCGGAGGTTCGGCAGGTTCAGAAGGTTTTGAAAGTTCAGAAGGTTTGGCAGTTTGAACATTTAAACCTTCCAAACCTTCCAAACCTTCCAAACTTTCGAACCTTCGAACCTTCGAACTCAATTCCTCCCCATCATCTATCGTAAAGTCTTTGCCGCTCCAATTCACACTGGGCGGCAGCACCGCAATCCCACGTTTCTTGCAGTCAGCCATCAAACCCGCGATTTTTTCGGTGTCGCCCGATTCGCAGGTCATGAGAGCAGACATGTATTCGAGCGGGTAATTGGCTTTTAGCCAGGCGGTCTGACAGGTGATCGAGGCGTAAATCGCGGCGTGCGACTTGTTGAAGCCATAGCGGGCGAAGAACTCAATGTCCGCCCAAATCGCGTCAGCAGTCTCGCCGGGATAGCCCTTCTTCTCGGCACCTGCTCGGAATTTGCTCTTGTGTTTGGCCAGTTGCGCGGCGTCCTTTTTTGACACCGCTTTGCGAATCATGTCGGCTTCGCCCACGCTATAGCCGGCAAAGTCGCGCGCCACACGCATGATTTGCTCTTGATACACGAGGATGCCGTAAGTTTCGCCCAGCGCACCTTCAAGATCGGGGTGGTGATACTTAATTGGCTCCTCACCGTGCAACCGCCGGTTGTAGGTCGGGATATATTCCAGCGGGCCTGGCCGAAAAAGCGAGATGGCCGCGACGATGTTCTCGAAGCGCTGCGGCTTCATACTCATCATCAGATTCTTCATGCCCTCGCCTTCCACCTGAAACACGCCACGCACGTCACCTTTGCTAAGCAAATCGTAGATGCTCTTTTCGTGGATGGGAATATCGTTCAGGGTATAGCGTTTGCCGTGGCGTTGTTCGATCAGATTGCTGGCCTTGCGCACGATGGTCAGCATCGACAGCCCAAGATAATCCATCTTGAGCAGGCCAATCGACTCCAGATGGTTCATCTCGAACTGCGTAATCGCCTTAAGCTGTTCGGTGATGGGTGTGCCCGTCAGCCGGTGCAACGGCACATACTCGATCAACGGCTTGTCAGCGATCACCACACCCGCTGCGTGGGTGCCTACGTTGCGGGTCATGCCCTCGACCAATAGGGCGTTGTCGTAGAGCTTACGCAACGGTGCCTCGGTGTCGTAAATGCGTTTGAGTTCGGGCACGTCTTCCAGCGCCTGCTTCAAGCCCACCGGTTTGCCGGGCACGTTGGGCACCAGTTGCGTCATGCGCGTCACTTCATTGAGCGCGATGTCCATCACCCGACCCACATCTTTCAGCGCGGCGCGCGCAGCCATGGTGCCAAACGTGATGATCTGCGCGACCTTTTCTTTGCCGTACTTCTCAATCGTGTAATCGACCAGCATATGGCGCTGATCATCTGGGAAGTCCATGTCGATGTCCGGCATCGACACGCGCTCTGGGTTCAAGAAACGCTCAAAGAACAAATCGTTGCTGACCGGCTCAATATTGGTCATCATCAGGGTATGGCTGATGACAGAGCCAGCAGCGCTGCCACGCACATCCCACCAGATGTCCTTTTCACGGCAAAATCGAATGAGATCCCACACGATGACCATATAGCTGCAGAAGCCCATCGTGACAATTGTGTTGATCTCGAACTCGAAGCGCTCACGCAACCGCTTGGGGGTCATGGCTGGGCTGGTATCGGCCGAGGCCAACGCCAGTGAGCTGAGGCGGGTCAGTTTGATGGGCGTATCTTCGTCGGTGTAATACTCGCGCAGCGGAATCTTGTAATTGGCTGATTGCCCGCACATTGCATATTGCAGCAACTCATCGTTGCGCATCTGAGTGCCATCAGGGGTGCGGCTGACCCACGTGCCATCGCTGCGAGCCGGGATGCCATAGCGCTCTTCAAACCCCACTTCGCACAGATAGCGCATGAAATCATCGTCACTGGCAAAAGGCTTGGGGCGCTCAAAAATAGGCAGGTGAAAGGTTTTGGTCTTGAGCGAAACATTGCACTGCTCGGCGATACGAACCGTATTCGACAAGACTTCCGAGCCACCCATCGGCTCGAAGATCGCCCGCATTTCCTCCGGCGTGCGCAGGTAATACGAGTCGTTGTTCATCCGCATCCGCTTGGCATCGGTGACCAACGACGTAGTCTGGATGCACAGCATCAGATCGTGGGCCACATGATCTTCCTGCTTGATGTAATGCACATCATTCGTGGCGATCAACGGCAAGCTCAGCTCTTTCGACCACTCGATCAACAACTTGTTGACTGTGTTGAGTTCGCGAATGTCGTGCTCTTGCAACTCCAAATAAAAGCGGTCGCCAAACACCTCGCGGTACCACAGCAATTGCTTCTTGGCTTCGTCGATCTGGCCCTGTTCGATCAGCCGCGGGGCTTCGGCGGCCAGACAGCCGCTGGTGCAAATGACACCTTCGGCATATTCTTTTAGTGTGGCATGGTCGACCCGCGGCTTGTAGTAAAACCCTTCCAACTGCGAAATGGTCGCCATACGCATAAGATTCTTGTAGCCGATGTCGTTCTGCGCCAGCAACAACAGATGATAGGGCTGACGATCAATCTCTTTGTCCTTGTCATAGCGGCTGCGGCCCCATTTGGTGAGGTAGCTCTCGATCCCGATGATGGGTTTCACATCCACGGCGGTACAAGCGTCGAAGAACTCAATCGCGCCGTGCATCACACCGTGATCAGTCAGCGCGATAGCTGGCATCTCCAACTCTTTGGCGCGTTTGGCCAACCCTTTCACCCGGCTGAAGCCGTCGAGGGTGGAATATTCGGAGTGGCAGTGCAGATGGACAAAGCTCATAAAGTCATGCGTCAAACGTCACGCGTCAATACGCCTGCAACGACGCGTGACGTTTGACGTTTGAGAAAACGAAAGCGCAAAACCAATTTGGATCAGTTCTGCGCTTTTCTTAATCAAACGATAGCACAAAATTTCTGATTGTGGAAAAGATTTAAGACGTTGCGCGTAGGCGACACTACTACCCGTAAAATTGGGGCATGTCCGTCATCACTGGCACTCAGGTTAGCAAATCATTTGGCGCATTTGATCTATTCGCCAATCTAAATTTCAGCGTCGCCTATGGCAACAAAATCGCCCTAGTCGGCGCAAATGGCTGCGGCAAGACCACCTTGCTTACGATCATCGCCGGCATGCAAGAACCAAACATCGGCGGACGAGTGAACTTCGCGCGGGGTGTTTCACGCGGCTACCTCTCGCAAACCGCCGAAGAAAGCAACGAGCACACCATCTGGCAGGAGATGCAAACCGCCTTCGTGGAGCTCAATGCGCTCGGTCAACAATTACAAGCGCTGGAGCAGGCCATGGCCGAGCCAAGCAGCAATCACGACGCTTTGCTCACCCGCTATGGCACGCTACAGCACGATTTTGAGGTGAGAGGCGGTTACGAGATCGATGCCCGCATCAAACGGGTGCTGGGTGGGCTGGGTTTCAAGCCGGGCGAAGAACTCAAGCCGTTATCGCAGTTGAGCGGTGGGCAACGGGTGCGCACGGCGCTGGCCAAGCTGCTACTGCAATCGCCCGATGTGCTGCTGCTCGATGAGCCGACCAATCACCTGGATCGCCAAGGGATTGAGTGGCTGGAAGGCTACTTACAAGAGTGGGTGGGCACGCTCCTTGTCGTGTCGCATGACCGCTATTTTCTGGATGAGGTTTGCGATTATGTATGGGATATGGGCAAACACAGCGATGGCCTGTCATACATAGAGGTCTATCGCGGCGGCTACACCGATTATGTAGCCCAACGCACAGAACGGCGCGAGCGAAAACTCAAGGAGTTCACAGCGCAACAGGAAGTTATCGCCAAAGAGCAGGAATACATCCGTCGCAATATCGCCGGACAAAATACGTCGATCGCCAAAGGCCGCCAAACCCGCCTTAATCGAATGGAGCGCCTAGAAAAGCCGCTCGAAACCCGTGCTATGTCGCTCCGTCTGACCAGTGGCCCACGCAGTGGCAACATTGTGATGGAAACCGATCGGTTGGTGATTGGTTACCGCGTTGAGCGTGAGGCGAAGGGCGAGGAGCGTACGGTGCATCCATCGCCCATCGCCCATCGCCCATCGCCTCACGCTCAACGTCCTCTGTTCACCGTCCCAAACCTGCAGCTGCTGCGCACTGAACGAGCGGCGTTGATTGGGCCGAATGGCACAGGCAAGACCACGTTCTTGAAAACGGTGCTGGAATCCATACCGCCATTGGGCGGAGAAGTGCGGCTGGGGGCCAGTTTGCGACTGGGTTACTTTGCGCAAGCGCACGAAGGCCTGAATTTATCTAATACTGTCCTAGAAGAGTTGATGAGTGCGCGTGAGGATATGAAAATGAGCGAAGCGCGCAATATCCTGGGGCGCTTCCTCTTTAGCGGCGACGATGCCTTCAAGCGGCTAGAAATGCTAAGCGGGGGTGAGCGCGGGCGAGTGGCGCTGGCAAAGCTGACCTTGCAAGGCGCGAATTTTCTACTCTTGGATGAACCGACCAACCACTTGGACATTCCGTCTCAAGAAATTCTGACCGAGGCGTTGAATAATTTTGATGGCACACTGCTGTTGGTTAGCCACGACCGCTACCTAATTGCTGCGTTGGCCACTCAGATCTGGTCGCTGGAACGTGCTGATGACAACGTCACCCGCATGAGCATCTTCCGCGGCACCTATGATGCGTGGATGGAGGAGCGGGAGCGCGTGGAGCGGGAGGCGAGGGGCGAGGGGCGTGAGGCGATAGGCGTCAAACGTCAAGTGGCCAGCCTCAAACCTACGAACCTGCCTATTGCCAAATCGGTCAACACTTCACCCGCCTTTAGCAAAAATCAGGAACAACTGCGGATAAAAAAACTGGAGACGGTCGAGCAGCGCATCACCCAGCTTGAAAAGCAACTCACCGAATGCAGTTGGCAGATGGAATTGGCTGGAAGTGATTATGACAAGCTCAAAGCGCTCGGCGCAGACTACGCCAAAATTGAGGCCGATCTGGCTAGCGCATGGGCGGAGTTGGAGAAGATTGGGTGATCAACCCTAGCATTTGACAACTGACTCATACCCCGTGCCTCATCATCACCCGCACTTCCGCATCCGTCGGCAAGGCCGGGATAGCCCCGCGTTTGGTGGTCGTGATTGCGCCCACGGCGTTGGCATAGCTGCATAACTTGCGCAATGTTGTTTCATCATCAAACCCGCGCGGCTGTTCGAGCAGGCCCTTCAAAATACCGGCCACAAACCCATCTCCTGCACCGGTCGTGTCCACGGCGGTGACGCTAAAACCACCCACCTCGCCGTGGAACTGGGAGGTGTAGTAATAACAGCCGTCTTTGCCGCGGGTGATGAACAGCGCGCGCAAATTGGTGTGCCACAGCTTCTTTACAGCGGCGTCGATGTCGCTCAAGCCGGTCAGAAATTCCAGCTCTTCCTCGCTGACCTTGACCACATGCGCGTAGTGCCAAGCCGAAAGCATCCCGGCACGGGCCGCCTCCGCGCTGGGCCACAGCGGCAAACGCAAATTGGGGTCGTAGGAGATGAGCGCTCCAGCCGCGCTGGCTAACTCAATCGCGCGTAGCGCCGCACTGCGCGATGGCTCACCAATCAGGCTGATCGAGCCGTAGTGAAAGCATTTGGCCGCTTTGATCGCCACCGCGTGCTGGTCAACATCGGCAGGCGTATACAACATATCCGCGCTTGGGTTGCGATAGAACATGAAGTCGCGCTCGCCGTCGGCCTTGAGCGAGACAAACGCCAGCGCTGTGCGCGCCTCGCGTGAAAACGTCAAGGTTGAAACATCTACGTTTTTGTCGCGCAGCGTTTGCGCCAGAAAATGGCCAAAGGCATCGTCACCCACGTGCCCTAAGAAACCTGCCGATACACCCAACTGGGCTAGCCCGACCGCCACATTGGCTGGTGCGCCACCCGGTGCCTTGATAAACGCCGGGGCTTCGATCAGCGTCACGCCAGACACAGTCGGGACAAAGTCAATCAGCAATTCGCCATGGGCAAGAACAGTTGTCATGGATAAGAAGTTTACTCAAAACCCCATGACCGTCGTAGAGACGCGAAATTTCGCGTCTCTACGAACATCGCGTCTCTACGAACATCGCGTCTCTACGAACATCGCGTCTCTACGAACATCGCGTCTCTACGAACATCGCGTCTCTACGAACATCGCGTCTCTACGAACATCGCATCTCTACGAACATCGCGTC
>JANMVQ010000074.1:0-8403 GCA_031392845.1 Chloroflexota bacterium | reverse complement strand
GGCATGGGCCGGCTGGCCCAAGAGGGTGGCCAGCAGCAGGCTGGCGCTGATCATTGCGGACATCACTGGCCTTACGCTAATGCGCCTGTGCTGTTTGTTCCAAATTGGATGCAAGTGCGTCATTGTTTTAGTTTCTCCTTCCTATAAGACATCACGTCTCCACGACACGCAACACCGTTACGCTGATGCGAATTTCGTCTCCCTTCGTAAGCGGTTGTGCGTCGATCACCCGCACGCCATTGAGATGCAGCCCATTGGCACTGGGCGCATCGTTGATCTCCGCAACATACCACGCCCCATCGCGGCTGTAGATCTGGCCATGCCGCCGTGAGATGCCTTTGTCCAGCGGGTTCACTTCATCACGGGTGAGAATCTTAGGCGAGGTGCTGATAGGCAGCAACATCCCCGAAGCCACGTTTTGTAGCAACAGTTTGCCGCCGCTGCGAGTTACCGTGGATGGGACTTCGCCCAAATGAAACTCGGCGGTATAACCTAGCGCGCGCGCCGTATCCAGCGCAGTGTCATAACGTTTCTGGGGCTGTTTCTCCATCAACCGCAGGATGGCCTTATTGATGTTTTCTGGCAAATTGGATTTAAGTTCGCGCGGCGTGCGTGGGCGATTCTTGATGTGCTGAGTGAGAATATCCAGATCCTGCCCATCAAAGGGCAGCGTGTCAGTAAACAACTCGTAGGCCAACACACCTAGCGAATACAAATCGCTCTGCGGCACAATCCGGCTGGAGTCACCCTGCGCCTGTTCCACCGACATGTAGTGCGGCGTGCCGATACGCATGCCGATCTTGGTGCGGGTTTGCGTGCCAGCGATACGGGCCAGGCCAAAGTCGGTCAGCTTCACATCGCCGTTGGCATCGAACAAAATATTGCTAGGCTTTAGATCTCGATGAATGATGTTGCGTTTGTGCAGATACGCCAACGCATCGCACACTTGGCCCAGAATACGAACCTTGTCTTCGATGCTCAAGCTGTGTTTGTCCATCCGGTCGCGTAGCGTGCCCCCTGAGACGTATTCTTCGATGAGATAGGGCTGATCATTTTTGGGTTTGGCATCGCCACCCAAAATACGCGCACAATAGGGGTGCCGAATCGTGTTGCCAATTGCGATTTGCTGCTCGAACTTCTGCCGGAAGTAACGCCCATCACTGTCATAAGGCAAATGATTTAGATATTTGATGGCAACAACACTGCCATCTTTACGCGAGCGTGCCCGAATGACGGTGGCTTGCCCGCCCACCCCGATGGGCTCCAATTGCTCAAATGTGCTGGCCAACGATTGGCCGACTTCCTGTTCCTTCGGGTTGTCGCGCTGGGTCAGGTGATCCAGCGGCTCTGGCGCAGATTGCTTGTGGCCGACCAGGGCGAAAGTGCTCTCGCCCACGTGAAATTGGTCGCCGTAACGAATATCCGTTTGCCACACCCGCTGCCCGCTGATCCACACACCGTTCTGGCTGCCGATGTCGCTCAGATAAAACGCGCCGTCCTCGAAGCGAATCGAAGCGTGGCGGCGCGATACCCCATCCTCGTTGATCTGAATATCGTTGTCCGAGCCACGCCCAATTAGGATTTCTGCGCCACGCATACGGAAGCGCTTGCCTTTTAGCGACCCTTCCAGCGCCACCACTTCGCTGGGGGGCGCGGCTTTTATCGCCCCGGTGCGGCGTGCAGACTGCCGAGTCACAAACAGCAACACCGCTAGCGCAATGAGCACCAATGAAATAACAATGAGGATGAGAAGAATATCTGTGGACATGATGGTGAAAAGACCGACTCGGTCTTTTAGTCCTTTACGATCCTCGTCTTGATGTTGGTTCCGCCGCTGTCATCCGGTTGTTTTTTGCCACCTGCCCCCACATTGAAACGCAGTTTTACCCCTTGTCGTCCCATATCTCCCAACACGATTTCATCGCCATCCACCAATTCTTCTGGCGCATCTGGTTTCAGGCGTTTGCGTCCGTATAGCCAGGTGCCGTTTGTAGATTTATTGTCGATCAATGTAAACAGATTGTGCGAGTCTTGCCGAATGGTGCAATGCAGGCGGCTGACCGAGCTTTTCTCATAGTCGGCATAAAAGATTAAATCCGTCCCTTTGCGCCCTAACGTCGTCATGGTTTTGGTGATCTTGATCCGTTCCCCGATCATGCCTTTTGGCCCTTCCAATACGTCCAGCGAAGCCAGCGCGGGTGCATCGCTAACGCGTATGATGGCGGTTTTTTGCTCACGCCGTCCACCAGGGCGTGAACGCATCAGGTAGAACATGGCACCGCCAATGATCGCGCCAAAGACAGCAAGCGCAATTAAGACCGGTACCAACAAATCGTTGCTGCCATCTTGCTTTTCGGGTTCGGGCGTCACCGGTGCTGGCGTCGACGCTCCGGCACGCACATTAATACGTACTTCGGCAAAGCTGACCTTGCTCAACGAATCCGTCACTTCCACCGTGACTTTGGCCCGCCCAGCGTTAGCCGGCAACACGCGTGCATCGCTCAAATCTATATCAAACGAGACTTGATCGGGTTCGATCTTCGGGCGGGCACCGCTCACTATTTGGTCATCGATCAGTAGGCGCGCTGATTGAATACTGCGCCCTTGAATATTGTCGCGCCATGAGACTTTGGCCTTGATAGTGAGTAAATCGCGTGCCACTGTGTCTGTCGTCTGTGGCGAGGTCATCTCTACAATGGGTGCCTGCGTGTCCAACGGCAGATAGCTTCCAGCCCGACATACACCAGACGCGCCGACAGTATTGGCCGTGATTTGGCGCAACCCGGGTGTATTGAGGGTGCTGCTGTAGTTCACGGTGTAATACACCCGCTCGGCGTCGATGGCTCGGTAGAGGCCGTCTACATCGCTGGCTACAGTGCCGGGGTTAAGCACCAAATTGCGCCCGAACGCCCCGCTCGCAAGGCTGCTGACCACTTGTTGCCGTGCAGCCGTCACTTTGGGTTGGATGCTGTAAATGGTGATCAGATTGTTGCGGGCGGTTTGCGCATGGGCTTGCGCAGCTTGCAATGCCACATCATTTTTGGGTGACTCAATCCCACTGCTCACAAAGACCAAGACCGCCGTTTGGCTACCCGTCTCCGGAACAAGCTTCCCCATTTCGTCCAAGCCTTCGCGTGCGCCTTCCAACCCGAGCGTTGCAGCTCGGCCAGCCTTGAAGTCGAAGGCACTGATCGCCTCTTTTAGTCGGATACCTTGTTGTGCCGCACTGAGCAGCACGCGAGTCTGGTCATTGCTATTTTGGTTCTCGCGCAACATGACCTGCACGGTGTCGATGCCATCTTTGAAATGCCCACCATCGATGAGTTGATTGATCGCTTGCTGTATGTTGGCTGCACCCAAGGTCAGGAAACTGGCAGCCCGGCCCCGGTCGATCACAAAGATTGTGGTGATGGCCCCATCGTTGTGGGGAGTCACCTGCACCTTTTCTGGCGGCACTTGTTGGCCATTCTCAAAGATGGGCAGGCTGGCGCTGCTTAGCCCGCTAATCCCCTTGTTTTGGGCATCGACGGCGCGCAATTGGAATTGCACATTCGGGAAATTCTTGGCATCGACTTGCGAGATGCAGAACGTCGCGCCAGTTTGGGCGTGGCTGGGACTGATGGGTTGAATGCAGGCGAAAATGAGTAACCAAATGAGAAGTACAGACCGCGTCGGTCTTTGAGACCGACGCGGTCTTGGTTTAATCGACCGACGCGGTCTTTCCCAAATTGAAGGTATGTTCATGATTCGATGTGAAACTCCAATTTCACCCGTTTCCCCAATAGGATCATGTCACCGTTTTTTAGGGGTTCACGCTGGCCTTTGCTCAGCTTTTTGCTATTCACGCTGGTGCCATTGGAACTGCCTAAATCAGATATAAACCAGTTGGACTTTTCACGGTTGATTTCGGCATGCAGCGCGGATACGCCGCTGGCCCCATCGACCGGCAACTTGCCATCGTTTTTGGAACTGCGGCCTAGGGTAAAGGAGGAACGAGTCAGGGTGGCGCTCCATTTCAAGTTGGCGGGTTCGCGTAAGGTGAGGGTGGCGCCGGCCCGCGCAACCACTTCCGCACCGGCGTCGGCTTGGCCCGGCTCAGGATCGCTACGTCCACGGCGGCTTGACTCCGGAATGTCGCGGGCAATCGAAATAGGCGCGCTTACGCCGCTGGCCGAGGGTGTGCTGCGTGCTTTGCCTTTCACTTCCAAATCCACGATGTTTGGCTCAGGGCGCTGACGACCGCGCAAGAATAAAATCAGCGCGATTAACCCGAAGAGTGCGATTAAACTCAGTGCAGTAAGGCCGACCAACGCCAGCGGCGTACGTGCCAAATAGGCTCCGATCACGCTACTGGATGCCGGTTCGCGGTAGAGCTTGATTTGGTCGGGCGATACTGCCACAATCTCGCCTTTGCCGTTTAGGGCAGTTGCCCGCACCGTATAGCTGGTCTCGTTTTGCAAACGGGTGGTGGGAAAGCGTAGGATGGTGGGTGCATTGCCGAGGCTGGGTTGGGTTTGAGCCGCATCGACCACGGTGTTGGTTTGCTTTTCATCGAATGTCACCCGGATGACCGCCACGCCGCCCGGATCATCTAAGGTGGCGGTAATGACATAATTGCGTTGCTCTATGCTCGGGTCTTCGATTTGCAACTCCATTGTTTTGAGCAGCCGGGTGAAGGCCACATCTGACGAACGCAACTGGCCCATCACTTTTTGCTTATTATCGAGTGCCGTCACCCGCAGAAAATAAGTCTTGCCCTCTTGCAGATTACTGTCTGTAACCGACAGTTGATTAAGTTTGTCGACCAGATCATTGCCGTTGCGCAATACCTGCGCTACAAACTGGTCGTTGGACTTATCCATCACTTCGATCTGCAAGTTCGCAATTTGGCGGGCATTGGTAATAAATAGAGTGAAATCCAACCCTTGCGCTTTGGGGTTAGGGCGCACTTCACCCCGAAACTCGAACTGAGCAGGGGGCAGCAGGCTCTGGGCGCTATCGAACTCAATCGGTACCGGTGGGAGCGGGGTATCATCGTTGAGATGCACTTGCATCTCAGCCGTCTGGCGCCCTTGTTGGGTAAATATTGGCCAAGTGACTTCGATTTGTTGACCCAATGCTTTTTGATAGTCACTCAACGCAAACTGTAATTCGGCCAGACTGACCACCCGGGCGAATCCGCCGGTGTCATCGCTGTAGCGCGCCAACTCTGGCTGGCTGGCTGCAAAGCCTTGCACCCCGGCTAAATAGAGCTGAACACCGCGCTCACGAGCACGCTTAATCACGTCTTCGGCAACGGGCGACTGGCAGCCATCCTGGCTGGCGGTGACGACAAATACGGCCCGTCGACCCGGAAGATTCGTGGCGAAGCGAGTCGCCTCATCGATAGCTTTGTTCAAACAAGCGCGCGAGTTGGCTCGGGCATTAACCGCGTTTATCTTCTTGGTCAGCTCGTCTTTTTCGGCGTTGCTTTTGTCCAGCACTGGCAACGTGTCCTCATTGAATTGCAACACGCGCAGGGTGATATCGCTGCCGCCTTCACTGATGAAGGCCAGCAATGCGTCGCGCATTTTCTTGTAATCGGGCAGCGAGCGGCTGAAAGTGCCGCTAGTGTCAAACAGCAACACGACCGACAGTTCTTTTTCGAGTTTGGCCGGTTCTGCCGCAGTGACGTTGCCATCGTGTTTAAGATCGACGACTTTGACGCGCTCGCTGGAGACCACGGTGCCATTGCTGTCTTGCAGCGAAAAAGTGACTTTGACGTTGAGGGTAGGCGCGTTGTTTACGACTGGGCCAGGCAGGGTGAAGGGTTTTCCATGAAAACGCACCTGGGGCAAGCTGCCGGTTTGGGCATGGGCCGGGTGGGTAAGGCTGAGGAGAAAGATGAAAGAAATGAGGAACGATGATCTCATGCTCATAGCCCACTTGCTCCCAGGCCGGCGGCGCGGGCGCGGACGATGGCGGCTTCGCGATCCACTACATTGAGTTTGGAAAGGATGCTGGAGACATGGTTGCGGGCAGTTTTTAAACTCAGCGACATGCGGTCGGCCACTTCTTGATTGCTCATGCCTTGGGAGAGCAACATGAGCACTTCGCGCTCGCGTTCGGTCAGTTCGGGGAAGGCCGAGCGAGCGGCGCTGGGTGCGGTATCGGAAATATAGTGTAGCAGGCGCTTGGCCACAGCGGGGCCAAACAGCGCCTCGCCGCTGGCCACGGCCCGCACCGAACGAATCAACTCGTCTTCGTCTGCATCTTTCAAAATGTAGCCGCGCGCTCCGGCACGCATGGCGGATAACACTGAGTCCATGTCCTCAAACATGGTGAGAATGATCACACCAATTTTGTCGTTGGCTTCTAAAACTCTGCGCGTGGCCTCAATGCCGTTTAGACCCGGCATTTGCAAGTCCATAAGAATGACATGTGGGGCGACAGTTGCCGCTTGTGTCACCGCCTCATCGCCATTGGATGCCTCACCGACGACTTCGAAACCATCGACCGAGCTCAATAACGAGCGCACGCCATCGCGGAAGAAACGATGGTCATCGGCCAGAAGAACGCGTATAGATGTGACAGATGAGTTGGGCATGGCATCACTCATGAATGACTTGGACTGCAAAACGAGTCGAGTCCAGCACGGCATTGATAATCTCACCGGTTGTGCTCAACGGCAGACAAGCCGACACCCGCGTGCCTTGTTGGGTGAGGGATTCGATGCTGAAAGTTCCGCCTAGCTCGATGGCCCGCTCGCGCATGGACGTGATACCGACTCCGCTCCGAAACTGGGTTGGCAACCCGGTCCCATCGTCGGTGACCTCGATCAGCATATTTTGTTCGACAACCAGACTGATCCGACAATGTCTGGCTTGGGAATGGCGCGAGACGTTAGATAGCGCTTCCAGCACGATACGATACGCGGCGACTTCGACTGCGGCGGGTAAGCTGGGAAAGCGTTCGGGCGCGTCGACGATGACGTTTAGGCCATCAACCGTAAATTGATGGGCCTGTTCACGAATGGCCGGCAACATCCCCAGTTCGTCCAAGGCCGGTGGGCGCAGATCATATACCACCCGCCGAATTTCGGCGATGACGTGTTTGATTTGGTCGCGTAGCTCGTTCATCTGCGTTTCGGCGATTCCAGCATCGCGCCGAATGGTATTGCGAATCGCACCGGCTTTTAGACTCAACGCGGAGAGGGTCGGGCCGATGCCATCGTGTAAGTTGCGGCGCAGACGGCGGCGCTCTTCTTCGCGGGCCAGAACTAGGTGCTCGCGGGCGCGCTGCAAATCGCGGGTGATGCGGATGATGTGGGCTGATGCCGCAGCGTGATCGGCCAATTCAGCTAGCCAATGTTGTTCTTCTGCGTTAAAGATAGGCGCGTCTGGACGTGGGGTAATCAGCAAGTAACCGATGATTTCGGCCCGGTGCACCAGCGGCACCCGTAGCAAGTCATCTTGATCTTGATCGTTAAATTTTAGGCGTTGATATTCGGCCACGATTTCATAATCATCGATGTCAGTACGCTGCAGGACGATAGCAACATAGGGTGCTTGCAAGCACTGGGCGAGGGTTTGGGCAACCGTAGCAAGTGTGGTTTCTGGTGGCATAGCCGCCTCCAATCGTTGGCTCAATCGGTGAAGATCGTTATAACGCTCAGAGGGTTCGAATTGAGTAAGCCGAGCAGGATTTTCGAACGATGTGTTATGTGGCATATCGAGTGAATGGTTTTCCTGTGTAAGCTAAGCTGAATAGTCAGCTTCATTATAGCGTTGATACGCATATTTCCGCCTTAATTTCCCCATCTAAAGCCCTTTTGACTAATACTTTTGAACGACTTTATTGAACGAGTTTTATATGTGAATTCCCGCGTGTTAAGTAGGCGCATTGGTTTTGACTAGGTTTTGCGTAGAAGGTTTGCACCATGGCTTATAGATTTCCCATATAGAGTTGACTCATTCAACCCCCCCGGTCTCTGTAGACCGGGGGGGTTTATGCGCCATGTTTACTTGGGGAATCTATATAGACGCTGGATATAGGCCAACACTATAGAACTGGGTGTTCGATATTTTGTAATTACTTTCGGAGGGGCGAACACATACTAAAGTGAGGGGCGACCTGATTGAGTCGGGAAGAAGTTCCCGGCAGATCAGGAAGGATGCCCCAAGACGCTGGGACGACGGGAATGCTAAATTGATGGGGAAGCAGAAAGTTGAAAGTTGAAAGTTGAAAGCAACAAGCAATCAGAAAAAAGTAAGGAATAACAACTATGGCAAGTGGATTGGTACGATCGGATCACGATCAATTGAAGCAGATATCACAGAGTTTTTCACAGCAAGCAGACGCAATCAACAACATGAACCAGAACATCAAATCCTGTATGGACACATTGCAGGGAGGGGACTGGAT
>JANMVQ010000557.1:0-21131 GCA_031392845.1 Chloroflexota bacterium | reverse complement strand
GCCCGAAGAATCCCCTGTGTGTAGCATGGATGACGGCCTTGGCAGGCAAAGATGGCCGCTCTGGCCTGCCGATAGTTGTGAGAGGGTCAAGCATAAGTGATTCCTCAGCGCGGCGCTTCGGACATGACACGTTTGAGGCTGAGTAGTTACGACGTTTGTTGAATCAATTGCCGCGCCTTCTCCAGCGCCTCAGGCAGTTTGCTGGCGTCTTTGCCGCCGGCCTGGGCCAACGTCGGTCTGCCGCCGCCACTCCCCCCCACAATTGCAGCGATCTCTTTGATCAACTTGCCTGCCTCGATGCCTTTCTTATTGAGGTCGGCTGAGACTGAGACCAGCAGCGCTGGCTTGTCGCCGACCACTGCGCCCAGCACCAGCACCCCGCTGTGATGCTGCTCGCGGAACCAGTCGCTCATCTTGCGCAGCATATCCACTTTGTCGACCTTGACTTCAACAACAAGATGCGCAGATCCATTGACGTTTGACGTTTGACGCTTGACGATCGTCTCAAACTCAGCGCGGGCCTGATTGCGCCGCAGCACTTCGAGTTCCTTGCGTGTCTCGCTTAGCTGCGCACTGACTTTGCTGACTTGATCGGCCGCGTTGTCGGGTGTAGCGTTGATGGTATGCGCAATCTGGGCCAATTGCTGTGCCTGCCTGCGCGCATGCTCAAGCGCCCCTTTGCCGGTCAGCACTTCGATGCGACGCACACCCGCCGCCAACGCGCCTTCGCTCACCACGACTGCGCTGCCAATCTCACCCGTGCGACCGACATGCGTGCCGCCGCACAACTCCGCGCTGTAGACTGGTTCGCTTTCTTTGCCGATGCGGACAACCCGCACCACATCGCCATATTTATCGCTGAAGAAGGCCATCGCGCCACCGACGATGGCTTCTTTATAGGATTCTTGTTTATCCCACACCGGCATATCCTGCAGAATCGAGTCGTTTAGCAGATCGCTGACCTTATCAATTTCGTCACGGGACATCGCTGCGCCGTGGCTGAAGTCGAAACGCAAGCGATCCGGGGCGACCAACGACCCTTGCTGACCCACATGCGTGCCCAACACCGTGCGCAACGCCTTCTGCAACAAATGGGTTGCGGTGTGATTGCGCTGAATTGAGTTACGGCGCGCCACATCGACTGTGGCCACACACGTATCGCCAATCTTTGCCTCACCCTCGTTGACTTCGCACACGAGTGTCACGAAGCCGGGCACGAGTCGATGGGCACCTTTCACACTCATACGCCAGTCGCCTGACGCTCCACGCACTTCGCCCATATCCCCCACCTGACCACCGCTCTCCAAATAGAACGGCACATCCTTGAGCACCACTTCGAATGTATCGCCGGGCACTGCACGGTCAGTCATCTCCCCGTTGAGCAAGATCGCGACAATCTCGGTGTTGACTTCGAGCGCGCCATACGGGTTGTAGTTCACCCCACTCTGGGGCAACTTGCCATCCGCAACCAGCATATCGAACGCCTCGCGATGCGCTTTGGCTGCGTCGAAGTTGCCGACAAACGTGTCCTTACCCGCGCTACGCGCCACATCCTTGGCCGCCTCACGCGCAGCATCAAAGCCCGCATCATCCACGATATAGCCGTTGATCTTGGCCACGTCGCGCGTAATCTCAACCGGCAGACCAAACGTATCGTAAAGCTTGAAAGCGTCGGCGCCGCTGATGATTTTGGACGACTGACCACCGACGACCGACGACTGTTCGCTTGCGGGGGTCGATCGTCGGTCGTCGGTCGTCGCAAATAGCGCATTCAACCGCTCCAATCCCTGATCCAGGGTGCGTTCAAAACGCTCTTCCTCCGCGTGAATCGTGTTGAGGATATGTTGGCGGCGATCCTTTAGTTCGGTGTAGTAATCACCCATCTTATCGATAACGGACTCGGCGACTTTATAGAGGAACGGTTCCTCGAAACCCAAGTCACGCCCGTAGCGCATGGCGCGCCGCATGACCATGCGCAACACGTAGTTGCGGCCTTCGTTGCCAGGCAGCACACCATCGCCAATCAGAAAGCTGGCCGCCCGCACATGATCGGCAATCACCCGATAGGGCACGTAATTATCTTCACGCTGTGCGTCGGTCTGGTGAGCCAATTGCTGAACCTTTTCCAGCATCGGCATAAACAGATCGGTGTCGTAGTTGTTCTCGCCTTTCTGCAGCAGCCGCACCAGACGTTCAAAACCCATGCCAGTGTCTACACCCGTCTGTGGCAGCGGCTCTAGCGCAGTCTCGGTCTGGTTGAATTGCATGAAGACCAGGTTCCAAATCTCGACCGTAGTCTCATTCAAGTCATCATCGTTGTTCACCCATTTGGCGTCGTTATTCTTTAGGTCGCCAGTGAAGTAGTGAATCTCGCTATTTGGACCACACGGGCCAGTTGCGCCCATCCGCCAAAAATTGTCTTTCTCACCAAAGCGCAGCACCCGCGCTGGCGAGATGCCATGCTTCTGCCAAAGCTGATAGGACTCATCGTCGTCTTTATAAACCGTGAACCACATTCGGTCGCGCTCGAAGCCATATTCTTTTTCCAGCAGCTCAAGTGCAAACTTCATGGCGTCTTCTTTGAAGTAGTCGCCAAACGAGAAGTTGCCCAGCATTTCAAAGAACGTATGGTGACGTTTGCTCGGGCCGACATTCTCTAGGTCGTTGTGTTTGCCACTCACGCGCATCACTTTTTGGGACGTGGCCGCGCGGGTGTAATCGCGCTTTTCTAAGCCGAGAAAGGCGTTCTTGAATTGGTTCATACCGGCGTTGGTGAACAAAATCGTCTTATCCCCATACGGAATCAGCGACGACGAGTTCACTACACGGTGTCCGTTGCGCGCAAAGTAATCGAGAAAAGTCTGGCGGATTTGGTTGCTTAGCATCATGATTCGTTACCGGGTTTGAGAAAGTTCTGAAGGTTCTGAAAGTTTGTAACGTTCATAAGGTTCGTAACCTTCAAAACCTTCCGAACTTTACAAACCTTATAAACTCTGGGAACCTGCTGAACCTTTTACACAAAAAACCTGACCACTCTGAAGAGCAGTCAGGTTCACAAGTCGGAAATACCTAATCTCAAAGTCAGAGTAAGGGGAAATTCAAGTAAGTTCAGCCGCAGCGGCGGCCAAGGCCTCGGCCAACGCATCGATTTCATCGCGTGTGTTGGTCTCGGTGCAGCACAGCAACATATGTTGGGTCAGGTTTGGATAATCCAGCCCCAAGTCATAGCCGCCGATAATGTCGTATTCGTCCATCAGGAATGCATTTATATCAGAAATTGGGCGCGGGCACTTAACCACGAACTCATTAAAGAAAGGTTTGTCTGTCCAAACTTGATAGCTGTCAATTTGGCTGACCAGTTGGGCAGCATAGTGTGCCTTTTGGAAACACAGATTTGCCACCTGCTGCAGACCAGATTTGCCAAGCGTCGCCATATGGACACAGGCCGCTAGCGCCATCAAACCCTGATTGGTGCAGATGTTACTGGTGGCTTTTTCACGACGAATGTCCTGTTCACGGGTTTTAAGTGTCAGCACATAGCCGCGCGTGCCTTCCCGATCTACAGTCTCGCCAACGATCCGGCCCGGAATGCGCCGCATAAACTCGCGCTTAGTGCAGAAGAACCCCAGATACGGCCCGCCAAAACTGAGCGGGATCCCCAGTGGTTGTCCCTCACCCACCACAATATCCGCACCATACGCACTGGGCGGGTTGAATAAACCCAGGCTAATTGGATTGACCGCCGTTACTAATAAAGCCCCAGCCGCGTGTGCCAGCTCTGCCAACCCATCCACCGATTCAAACTGACCAAAAAACGTGGGGTTGGCGACGCACACTGCCGCGACATCCTTGTCCAAAAGCGCGGGTAAATCCTGCGACTGCACGCCATCAGTCTCCACAATCTGCACATGCGTGTTGAACTGGGTATAGGTCCGCAAAACCTGCCGATAATGCGGGTGCACCCCGCGCGAGACTACCACTTTGTTGCGCTTAGTGATCGCAACTGCCATCAACGCAGCCTCGGCAAAAGCCGTCGCACCGTCATAGTGCGAGGCGGTGGAAATCTCCATGCCGGTCAAATTGCCAATCATGCTTTGAAACTCAAAGATCGCCTGCAACGTACCCTGGCTAACTTCTGGTTGATACGGCGTATAGGCGGTCAAAAATTCTCCGCGCCGGATCATATGATCGACCAAACTGGGGATGTAATGGTTATATGCGCCCGCGCCCAGAAAACAAGCATGATGGCCCATATCGGCGTTTGCGTCCGCCAGCGACTGTAGCTCCCACATGACCTCCATCTCGGTCAGCGGTTCTGGTAAATCCAGTTTGGGGAAGCGATACTTCTCTGGAACGGCTTCGAACAGCGCATCAACGCTGGCAACCCCAATGGTCTTTAGCATCTCGCTGCGCTCAGCATCAGTGTGAGGAATGTAATTCATGAAATTGAGAATTGAGCATTGAGAATTGAGAATGCAAAAAATGAACTGTGGCTAATCACCTTTTCTTCATTCTGCATTCTCAATACTCAATTTCGTCAGTGTTCTTCTTTCAACAAATTTTCGTATTGAATCGCGTCCATGAGTTTGGCAAATCCATCGGCGTTATCTGGCTTGACCTTAATCATCCAGCCGGACTGATAGGGGTCAGTGTTGATGGTTTCGGGGGCATTGATCAGCGCATCGTTGATGGCGGTGACAGTACCACCAACCGGCACATACACGTCGGAGGCGGCTTTAACCGATTCAACCACGCCAAATACATCGCCAGCAGCAATTTGCTGACCAACTAGCGGCAGTTCAACATAGACCAAATCGCCCATCGCCTCTTGAGCATGGTCGCTGATCCCGCAAACTATCTCTTCACCGTCGACACGAGCCCACTCGTGGCTCTTCAAATATCGTGCGCTTGCGTCTACATTACTCATCGGGCGAATCATACCGCAAGCAGGTTGAAATTAACCACTACTCAACCGGGCGCAGTAATTCACGCCTCAACCGCAATCGGCACAAACTCAGTCAACGAGGGGACATCCGATGCGACATGCATTACGCCCGAACTAGTGTCGATGATGATTCCAGCCACACTTTCGGTACAATCACACGGGTGCAAGCTGAGGTCGGGATGGCGGCAGATCGCCATAGGAGCATCTGTCTCGTCGGTCAGTATCGCAATGAGGCTCTCGCGGTCTACGCGGCCATGGGCCTGGCGCATCAGTTCGCCCGCCCGGGCATAGCGCGGCTTTGAGCTTGAGGTGGCGGCCAGCGGGCTGGCGTTAGGCTGCGTGACAGCACATACGCAATGGTTGGTGTGCACGAGCAATCCATCGACCGGATGCAATTCCCCCACCCCGCCTGGCGTGATTTCCAAACTCACTGCTCGGCCCTGTGTGTCTGCTACGGTCACACACGATGACGCGCCACTGCGGTCCCGTTTTGCCAACGCGACAGCATCGTCCAGGCTGGTCTGCTCCAGCAATTTGCGGAGCAGCACATGCACCGGCATGCCTGGCGCCTTGCCGTCCAACTGCGCGACCAAAATATTGAGCGTCACAGCAATCCCAGCCGAGTTTAGGCCAATCTTGGCCACAATGCCGGCCTCGGTCAGCGTCAGTAAGGTCGGCTTACCGGGTTGCACCACTCGGAGTAATACACACGCAGCCCGTTGGTCGCCGCTCCAATCCCAGTTTTGCGCCAGCCAGGTGTGCCCATTTGCGCTAGCCATAGGCGTAGCCGCGACAGTGGTGCATTCGCTCATATCACCAGCAACAGCCAATTCGGCCTGTGGTTCATTTGAATGCTGCGGCACATTAAATTCGCGATTGCGCGCCATCGCTTGCATGTAGTGGGCATGCCTGCCATTGGCAAATGCACCGGCCAGAAGCTCGGTGCGCACATTCAGGGCCACCATTTCTTCCAGCAAACGGCCCGAACCTGCCGCGATGCCGCACATTTCTTCCACCAAATCTGGGACTAGATCCTCTAGTAATGGCAGAAATCTGGCTGCTTCTTGCTGCGCTGTAGGCCAATCCCGACCTTGGTAATAGGCGAACATTCGTGCATAGCTGGCGATACTATGGTGAACCAATGGGGCAACTTGCTGACCATACTTCTGACCACGCTCAAACGGCGTGCCGGTTAAATTGAGAATCGGAAACATAGGCATAGCGTATCAAATACTGGTGAAAACCGAAAGCGCTCCGGTGACTCTGGCTGCAAGCCACCCACCTATTATCATTCCAGAACGCAACTGTTCAGCCCAAGTCAGATTTTTGTCCGCGAATCACGCGAATTTGCGCTAATCTAATTTGCGAAGATTTGCGTGATTCGCGGAGTTTAAGCATGACTGAATAGTTACTCCAGAACACTTATCGCGGGTTTTCACTAAATTCCGAATTGCTAGACAATTGCCGCATGACTTCACTCGTGCGGCGGATTGGGTTGCAAGCAGGCAATTGCGTTGCGGTGGTGGGTGCCGGCGGCAAAACTACCCTATGCTGGGCGCTAATCCAGGAACTACAGCAACAAGGGCTGCGGACAATTTTTACCACCACCACCAAGATATGGGAACCCCAAATAAACGCCTTCGATTTGATATTGACCAATAGCGACAGGCGTGACACGCTCCGAACATTGGCATCGCCCGGTTGGCGCAATGCATGTGTGATGGGCGCAATCGTGGGTGTGCCTAGCACGCAACCGATCGCAGACGCTTTCATGCCAGTAATCGCTACCAAGCGGGTTGGGTTAGGGCCGGAAGAGGTGTGTGCCTTGCACGCTGCCCTGCCTGATATCACTCTTATCGTAGAGGCCGATGGCGCGCGTGGCCTACGGTTAAAGGTGCCGGGAGATGACGAGCCGGTCATCCCAGTCTGCGCGGACATAGTATGTGTCGTGGCCAATCTCGATGTTATTGGCCAGCCGTTGGGCGAACAGAACGTGCATCGTGCCGATCGTTTTGCGGCATTGACGGGTTTGGCCCTTGGCGACGCCATTACATCTGAGGCGGTGGCTATGGCGTTGGCACACCCCACTGGCGGATTGAAGTCCATCCCGCCCAACGCCCGCATCATGGCGGTGCTGACCCAACACCGCGCCAGTGTGGCTCACCCAGCAGCCCATGACTTGGCACAAATGCTTCTTCAGCACGGCTATGACGATGTCGTGCATATGTCATAATGCGCAAGCAAACTCTATGAGCAGCCCAGCCTTCCCATCTACCCAATTTGGCTTTGTCCGCATCGCTTGTGTTGTGCCAGAACATCGCGTGGCCGATGTCACGTTTAATGCGCAGAAGATCATTGAGGCCTTGGCGCCGGCAGCCGCGAAGGGCGCGCGCATTGCGCTGTTCCCGGAGCTCAGCGTCACCAGCTACAGCAGCGCAGATTTGTTTTACCAGAGCATGTTGCTCGATAGCACCCGTCAGGCCATTTTAGACATTGTGCGGGCGACCAGCACACTCAATTTGCTGACGGTGGTGGGCGCGCCCTTAGAAGTACACGGGCGCATCTACAACTGCGCCATCGTGATACAAGCTGGGCAGATTCTGGGGATTGTGCCAAAGATCTATTTACCCAGCACGATGGAGTATTACGAAAAGCGCTGGTTCACACCGGGCACGTTTGCCCCTTTCAACGAGATCGAATTGGGTGGACGCATGGTTAGCTTTGGCAACCATTTGCTGTTTCCATTGTCAGATGTGCCAGGCGCAGTCGTGGGTGTCGAAATCTGCGAGGACCTGTGGGCGGTCAACCCACCCTCTGGCGATCAAGCCCTGGCGGGTGCCAATATTCTGCTGAACCTATCGGCCAGTGTCGAACTGTTGGGCAAGGCAGACTACCGGCGTGAGTTGGTGCGCAACCAAGCTGCGCGCTGTCTGGCTGCGTATGCGTATAGCGCCAGTGGCCCGGGAGAAACCAGCACCGACATGGTATTTGGCGGGCATGCCCTCATCGCCGAGAACGGCAGCCTGTTGGTCGAGAGCGAGCGCTTTCGATTTGACTCGCAGACGATCCTGGCCGACATCGACATTGACCGACTGAATCACGAGCGCCGTACTAACAGCAGTTTCTCGTTTGGCGAACCGAGCAAAAAGTTTGAGATGAAGCCGACCATTGCACCAGTACATACGCCTCAAAACGAGCTTGACCCGAGCTGGGCCAAATTGCTGCGCTTTGTGCCACGCACCCCTTTTGTGCCGGGCGACAAAAGCAAACGCGACGAACATTGCCGCGAGATTCTGGCCATCCAAAGCACTGCCTTGGCCCGACGTCTGCGTCACACCGGCTGCAAAAACATTACTCTAGGGTTGTCCGGTGGATTGGACAGCACGCTAGCGCTGCTAGTGGTGGTCAATGCTTTTGCGCGGATCAATCTGTCATTGACAGGTGTGCACGCCATCACCATGCCGGGTTTTGGCACGACCGTGCGCACAAAGAATAACGCCGAGCAGTTAGCAGAGTTACTAGGCATCAACTTGCGCAGCGTGTCTATCACCAGCGCTGTGCGGCAGCATTTTCAAGACATCGGCCATGACGAAGAGGATCACGACATCACTTTTGAAAACGCACAGGCCCGTGAGCGCACCCAAATTCTGATGGATGTGGCCAACGATATTGGCGGGTTTGTGGTGGGGACTGGTGATTTGTCGGAGCTGGCCTTGGGTTGGATGACGTTTAACGCCGACCATATGAGCATGTACCATGTGAATGCAGGTGTGCCTAAAACGTTGGTGCGCTATATGATCGAGTGGTGCGCCGAGACGCAATACACCGGCAAGACCTCAGCGGTGCTGCGTGATATCGCCGATACGCCGATCACACCAGAGCTATTGCCGTTGGACGAAAAAGGCAATCTCAAGCAACAAACCGAAGACACGATCGGGCCATATGTGCTGCACGACTTCTTTTTGTTTCAGGTGGTGCGCAACGGCTTTGCGCCACGCAAAGTGTTTTATCTGGCGCAACAGGCTTTTACGGGCGAGTATAGCGACGAGATACTCATCAAATGGCTAAGGAACTTTTACAAACGCTTTTTCGCCAACCAGTTTAAGCGTTCAGTCATGCCGGATGGCCCCAAAGTCGGCACTGTCGCGCTATCGCCGCGCGCCGATTGGCGCATGCCCAGCGATGCCAGCGTAGCGTTGTGGTTGAAAGAAGTGGATGAAATCAAGTAATCGCTCTACATGCTAAAATACGGTTCTTCCAAGTCCTTATAGCTCAATGGATAGAGCGTCGGCCTCCGAAGCCGTAGGTCGCAGTTCGAGTCTGCGTAGGGACATCCTCAGTTAACAAGACCACATCCAATATGATTCGCTCACCAGACAAGAATGCCCGTTTCTGGTTGCCAGAACTGGACATCTTGCGCTTTTTTGCCTTCTTTTGGGTATTTTCTTTTCATGGCCCACCCAGTCATCGCGAATACTTTATCGATCTTGGTTTTTCAGTGGGCACAGCGTCTGTCCTCAGTGCGTTTATGCAGGGTTGGGGGGTTGACGTTTTCTTTTGTCTCAGCGCTTACTTGATCACTGATCTATTACGACGCGAGTATGTGCAACAGGGCCGCATCAACATTCGAGCATTTCTCATTCGCCGAGCGCTGCGCATTTGGCCCTTATATTTCTTTCTGATTATCTTTGTGTATTTTATCGTTCCACTTTTTGTGGATGTAGGTCGGTTCGATGGCGCCTCATTGTTTGCACTCACTACATTTTGGTTCAACTGGTGGCTGGCAATGGGATATCAAACGCACAGCTACATGGTGAGCAATCTCATCATTCCATTATGGTCGATCTCGGTCGAAGAACAGTTTTACATCGCCTGGCCATTCATCTTTGCCTGGACTCACGCCCGTAAAGCACGCTTTGCCATTGTGTGTATCACATTGCTACTGGTAGCGTGGATCACGCGGATTGCCCTGACCGTGAATCGCGTGGATAGCGTCGACGCCTGGTGGTTCAACAATTTCGTGCGCGTCGATTCAATCGTATACGGCGCAGTGGCGGCCATGCTACTGAGCGGACGCTTGCCCACTTGGCGCATTGGCACGCGCATGTTGATCGGACTAGCGTCTGTTGGCGCGTTTTGGTGCAGCTCATACTTTGGCGACCGCATTTACACCAACGGCTGGTGGTCATATCCATTAGCTGGATTGGGCAGTTTGGCTGCCCTATTGGCCGTGCTTGGCGCTAATCTACCGAAGAACCTGTTGACTCAAACGCTGGGCTTTCTGGGCAAAATCTCGTACGGCTTGTATGCTTGGCATGGCTTTGGCTATTATCTGGTCAGCCTATTTGCGACCGGAGTGACTCCGACTATTGATTGGCTGCTCAGCTTTGTCGTTACGCTTGTGTTAGCGCTTGCAACTTGGTTTGCGCTCGAAAGCCCAATGCTCCGGCTTAAACAGCGTTTCACGGTAACTGCAATCCCAGAAAAATTCGCTGCCCCTGCCCCAGCGTCTATGCGCCGCACTTGGTTGCCGCATTTGGTTGGGTTGCTGGCGTTTACGACTGCGCTAGGATTTTCGTTTGTCAAATCGCGCTACACCCCCATTGGGTTGGCCTATTCCGACCAGTTCGAGTTAATAGGTTATCGCATCCAAACGCCAGATATCGAAGCGCCCTATAAAAAAGTGGAAGTGAACGTATTGGTCAGGGTATTGCAAGACGTACGTAAGGATTATTTGATTCAAGTCGATGCCTTCGATATTGACGGCGTGTCTCTGGAGCAAGTTCCGCAACCCAGCTCAACCGATGCCAGCAAATGGTTGAAAGGTGATGTGCGTCCCCTGACTGGCTATTTCATCTACGAGCCGAAAAAGCTCGCGCCCTATATCGGCAGAGTCATGGTGTCACTGCTCGACCCAGCCACCCGCGCACCATTGTCAGTGACCTGTCACAACCCACAACCCTGTGACGCCAAGTTTGGTGATCTGCGCTTTAAGATGGATTTGCGCACAACCCAGCCGTGGCAGACCGCCCCAACCAAGTATCGGATCAATGGGGCATTAGATATGCTATCGCTGAGCATACCAAACACCGTCGCCGCTGGGCAAACCATAAATATTGACACGGTGTGGCGCGCGGTGCATGAGACCCCATATCCATGGAGCAGCTTTGTGCATGTGATGAACGACAAGGGCGAAATGGTGGCGCAATCTCAATCACCCAAACTCACTACCCGTTATCCCACCACCGCATGGTCGACAAACGAGATCATCATGGGCCAGGTGCAAGTCGCGCTGCCGGACACGTTGCCAGCAGGCACCTACACCCTGCGCTATGGCATGTATGCGCTGGATACATTGACTCGGCAACCGATTGCAACGATGGGTCAATCTGCGCCCGCCGTCAACGATCTCATTGAGCTTGGCGCGGTTCAGGTCACACGTTAAAACGACTCAACGGATGGACAACCGATCAACGAATAGGATCATCCGTTGAGTCGTACTAAGTCCCATCCCTCAGAAACTGGAGACTTTCTTTGATGGCTGCGACAACATACAATGCATGCATCTTTGTTTTAAGCTCAGTGTAGGAAGTGAAGCAATGGTGCAATCGCAATTCGAGTTCCATGTCGCCCGCATAGTGCGCGATCAATTTCAATTTGACCAGAGTATCTTTGAGAGTGACGGCAATATTGTGTTTGCCGACTTTGCCGCCGCAGGTCGCTTCGCCGCCGCCATCAATGCCCAGCGCCAGCCCACACAACAGTTGCGCCCGGGCCAACTCAACGCGATGGGGTTGATCGACGAAGTGCTGCATTTGTTGATGGCGCAATATCGCGAGCAAGTGCTGCCCGAAGTGATGGCTCAGGCGTCAAGCGTCATCTCAACGGCACTTGGGACAGCAGCCTACAGCACGCTGCTGCACGAGTTTTGCGCCCAATTCCCGCCCATTGCCGTCTATCGCAACGAGGTTTCGCTCGACGATTATTTGAGCGTCGAGCAAAACAAGCACAACACACTTGAAGAGATTCTGATGCTGTGGTTGGCCAATGCCAACCCGGCCTTTGCCCCTTTCAAAGAACTGTTCGACGACAGCACACTCATACGCACAACGCACTACACCCCAGCCATCACCGCACTACAAGTTTTCCTCGCCACCCAGCCGAGTTTCCCCGGCGAAAGCAAGAACGTGTTCGAGCTCCTGCGCGAGCCTGCGCTCAAACATCCCGACTCGCTCGAAGCTCAATTGGAATTTCTGGCCGAGCGTTTCGAACGTATCAGCGGCTTGTCGTTGCTGATTCGCAAGCTCAGCACTCGTCTGTTGATCGGGCGCGACCTCATCAAAGACGAGCTGCGCGGCATGGCGTTCACCGGTGGCTTTGTCGATTTCACCCCCGCGAAAGGTAGCATCCCTATTCCGGACTATAAGGCTGACTCTTCACTCGTGGTGCATGAGTATGAGGCCTTCACCCCAGACAAAGATTGGATGCCACGCTGTATTTTGATGGCCAAGAACGCCTATGTCTGGCTGGACCAACTCAGCAAGAAATATCAACGGGCGATTAATACGCTGGACCAGGTTCCTGACGAAGAGTTGGATTTTCTGCGCGATGCTGGCGTGACTGGGTTATGGTTGATCGGTCTGTGGGAGCGCAGTGTCGCCAGCGCACGCATCAAACAGATGATGGGCCAGGCCGATGCTGTGGCATCGGCCTATTCATTGATGGATTACACGATTGCGGACGATCTGGGTGGCGACTGGGCCAGCAACAATCTGAAAGAGCGCGCCTGGCAACGCGGCATCCGTATGGCCAGCGATATGGTTCCAAATCATTTTGGTATCGATTCGACCTGGGTGGTCCATCACCCAGATCGCTTTCTCTCGCTCACCTACCCACCCTACCCCAGCTATACGTTTAATGGACCTGATTTATCCAACGACGAGCGGGTCGGCGTGTATCTCGAAGATCATTATTACAACCGCAGCGATGCGGCTGTGGTGTTCAAGCGCGTCGACAAGTGGACCGGCGACACACGCTACATCTATCACGGCAACGATGGCACTAGCATGCCGTGGAACGACACCGCTCAACTTGATTACCTGAACCCGGCGGTGCGCGAAGCGGTGATCCAGACCATTTTGCAAGTGGCGCGCCAATTCCCAATCATTCGTTTCGATGCAGCCATGACGCTGGCCAAAAAGCATGTCAAACGCCTGTGGTATCCGCAGCCCGGCAGCGGCGAGGGCATAGCCTCGCGCGCGGCCCTGGCGATGGACGGCGATGCCTTCGAGCGGGCCATGCCGCAGGAATTCTGGCGCGAGGTCGTCGATCGCGCTGCCGTCGAAGCACCCGACACCCTGCTCTTAGCCGAAGCCTTTTGGATGATGGAAGGCTATTTTGTGCGCACGTTGGGCATGCATCGGGTCTACAACAGCGCCTTCATGCATATGCTGCGCGACGAAGACAATGCCAAGTATCGCCAACTGATCAAGAACACAATTGAGTTTGACAGCGAGATTCTCAAACGCTATGTCAACTTCATGAATAATCCGGACGAGAAGACTGCCGTAGAACAGTTTGGCAAAGGCGACAAATATTTTGGCGTGTGCATGGTGATGGCGACCCTGCCCGGCCTGCCCATGCTGGGTCACGGCCAAATCGAAGGCTTTAGTGAAAAATACGGCATGGAGTTCCGGCGCGCCAAATGGGATGAGCGCCCGGATGAAGGGTTGATCGATGAGCATCGCCGTCGTATCTTCCCGCTACTGCACAAGCGCTACTTATTCGCAGATGTCAGCCACTTTTTGCTGTATGACTTTTATTCGGCTAGCAATGATGCGCATAATGTAAATAATATAAATAGCGTAAATGAAGATGTGCTGGTGTACTCAAATGGTACCGATCAGGAGCGCGCCCTCGTTATCTATCACAACCGTTTTGCCAACGCCAGCGGTTGGGTGCGCACCAGCGCAGCTTATCTGGACAAAGGCAGCAACACACTCATGCAGAAAACCCTAGCCGATGGGTTGCACCTAAGTGGTGACCCCAATCGCTGGGTGATTTTGCCCGACCAATTGAACGGCTTGGAATATCTGCGCAATAGCCGCGAGTTATGCGAACGCGGGCTATATGTTGAGCTGAACGCCTATCAAGGCCATGCTTTCACCAACATATACGAAGTGCAAGACCCAGACGGGCATTATGCGCAGTTGGCGACGCATCTCAATGGCCGGGGTGTGCCAAGTGTGAGCGACGCTCTGCAAGAGCTGCATGTCGCGCCATTGCAACCCGCACTGACGCAATTGTTTGATGGGGCCTTGCTAGGGCGCATGGCCGACTCAATCACCCAGCACGCTCTAGCGAATGGAGACTCAATCTTGCCTATCGACATGGTCAGCCATATTCAACAGTGGCTCAACGCCGCACAGGCTTTTACCCAAGATGCCAGCAGCACAGTCCCAGAACCGATCCGCCCAGACACCGCCGTACATATGATGGCTTCACTTACAGCACTGCACCGGCAACTTGATGATCTGCTCGACAAAACAGAGTCCACCAGCCGCTCACCGACCCAACTGCGCCGCAAGCGTGCGCAAGAATATCTGAAAGAGCTCGAAAATACGCCCCGTGAAGTTTGGCTAAGCTTATCCGCTTGGGCGCTGGCCAAATCGACCCAGATTTTGTTGAATGAATCACTGCCAATAGACTGGTTCGACCAATGGCGGGCCAATAAGCGCCTGGCTGAACAATTGCATGTGGCGGGTGTCGCCGACTGGCGGGCGAGCCAATTGGCATTCCTAGTGGGCAGCATGTTGGCGATGCCAGGAGCCAAGAACCTGATCAGCGCAACCGGTTTAGGTAGCCTGAGCGCGCAACGCTGGCTGCAAGTGAACACCCACAACGAGATGCGCTTTTTCAACAAAGAGGCATTTGAACAACTGGTGAATTGTTTGTTTTTGATTGAGATTGCCCCGCTTAGCGACGATGCTAACAAGGGCAGCAAGGCTAGCAAAGCGGGTAAAGTTAGTACTGATGGCAAAGCACGCGAAAAAGGCCTGCTCAATGCCTATTACAAGGTTGAGCAAGCCCTGTTGGCTATGACCCAGAGCGAATTCAACTTCGACAAGCTACTGCTGCAATTTACTGCGTAGAGACGCGACAAGTCGCGTCTCTACGCGATCGCAGGTCAACATAAACATGAATCGATTACAAGACAAAGTCGCCATCATCACTGGGGGCGCGCACGGGATTGGCGCAGCATTGGTGCAACGATTTTGCGAAGAAGGCGCCCGGGTAATCTCGGTTGATGTGAATCGTGAGAGCGGCGAGAAAGTCGCCCAACAGTTTGGGGCAACGTTCGTAGCTATTGACGTGTCCGACCACACCGCAGTGGGAGAACTGGTAGCGCAGACGGTGCATGACTTTGGTCGTCTCGATTGCCTGGTCAGCAATGCCTGCTTACACAAGTATGCCCACATCGAAAAAACCTCACCAGAGATGTGGGAAAACGTGATCGCAGTCAACCTCTCGGCCACCTACCATCTGGTGCATCATGCGACACCCCACCTGCGCAAGCAACCCGGTTCGTCGATCGTCATCATCAGCTCGGTGCAGGCCATCCAAGGGTTTAAGAGCGCAGCAGCCTACGCCACGAGCAAGGGTGGCCAACTCAGCCTGATGCGACAACTGGCCAGCGACCTCGCCCCAGACATCCGGGTGAACGCCATCTTGCCTGGCACGATTCGCTCTTACCCTGAAAGCATCACCCCGGAATTTGACAAGCAGATCGGGTCACTGCATTTGCTTGGTCGTATCGGCGAGTGTGTAGAGGTCGCCAATGGCGCAGTCTTTCTGGCGTCCGACGAAGCTTCATTTATCACCGGCCACGGCCTCGTCATCGATGGGGGTGTGTCGGTTCGCGGCGCGCATTGATTTATGTTCGTCGAGGCGCAATCTGTCGCGTCTCGACGATAGCGACATATTTATCCAAACACTTTAGCTTCCAACGCGCAATCAAAAGTATTGTCTAGCGGAAACATGGGTCGCACGATGTGATGATAGGTCAATCGCGGGATAGCCTGATTTACGGCGCCGGGGCTAAGCGCCAAAAATGTAGCGCGGGCACAGTCGCGCAATTCCGGTTCTAAATAGCCGATCTTTACAACCGTAATTTTAAAATCGTTAGGGTGCAAACCCAGCGCTGTAAAGTCATTAATCAGGTGATATGGCTTGCGGTGGCTAGTCAGAATAATATGCAGCCCACCGCTACGCAATACGGCTATGTCTCCAGCAACTGGATCGCCCTGGACCAAGCGCCACACCTCGCCGCGTACGATTAGCGGCTGTGCATGCAACGGGTCGAGTTTGCCGCCGAGTGACACTTCTACGGTTTGTCCCAATTTAACTTTTTGACAGGCTTGCACCGCAAGCGCATCGGGAATGCTGGCATAGATCGCGCTGACCGCACTCCTAGCGATATCTGGGTGCGCCAAAAGGTGTCCAATCGTAGAAGGCACATCTCCGGCCCCACCCGCTGTGGGGTTGTCCCCAGAATCGCTGATAAAGATCGCATTGCCCGGAAATGCCACTGCTTGCGCGATGCACCAATCCACATCGCCGGTGGGCGCGCAAAACCCAAAATGGCTGCGGGCGGCCCAATAGTTGCGCGCGATCCGCAATGCCTCACGTTCGGCCACTTGCGCATCGATGGCCGTCACCACCGCTGCGGCATGGCTGCGCGGCTCGTCGGCCCACACATAGCCTACCCATAGTGAGGCATCCAAGACTTCCGGCAACCGATCCGATTCGGCGATGCTGGCATACACCCCGCGGCCTGGCTCCACCTCAGTGCTGGTGCGCTCACCTGGCAAAATAATCGGGATCGGCACCCAGGCTCGATACAACTTCAGATTTTGATCCAATGCCCGCACCAAGTTCGCACAGGCCTTTTGGCGTGTCTCCACGGTGTCAATATGCGGGGCAGTGCGATAAGCCGTGAATAAATCAACCAGCGCAACGAGTCGATCCGAGACATTGCCGTGCAAGTCCATACTGGCTGAGATCACACACGCTGGGCCTACCAGATCGCGAATCGATTCGGCCAGGTCGGCTTCGGCATCGCGCATGCCGAGCACAAACATCGCCCCGTGCAGATCGAGCAGAAAGCCATCCAACGGCAGCGCAGCGCGAATGCGTTCCAGCAACTCGGCTTTCATCGTTTCGTACGCGGATTGCTCCACCGGTCCACCAGGAAGAGAGCGGGCATAAACACACGGCACCCACGTGATGTCATCGCGCATTTGCCACCGCCATTGTGGCAAAAATGGATACCGAACTGCAATAGCATCGCCTCGCAACAGGTTAAAGTCCGCCAACTGAGTGGGCTGCGGATTAAAGGTGCAACTCTCGATGGCGATGCCGCCAATACCGATACGCCGGATGGGTAATTGGATCATAAACGGAAGTGTAACGCGGATGACTTACCCGTTGAGATATGCATAGCTTTGCGATACTGACACAGACCCTGGCCAATCAGGTAATTCCGGTGGTAGCGGGGTGGTAAAGGTGCGCAACTTATTCGGATAAAAGTGCCTAATCTGGCGATTGCCATCGTTGGACGTTGGGCTGGCCATCAATGTAACGGTTCATAAAGCCAGCCTCGACTGAAAGCACAAACCTGAGCACAGGCCTGTTCTAGCGAGTTGGGTTGGCTTGAAGTAGGCGTTTGGGTGCGATGAGTTCCCAAGCCGTGTGTAGGTGAAAGGCCAAATCGGCATCGCTGATGCGGGGCAACTCAATACCAACCCATCCGCGCACGCCGACATAGGGCGGCCGGAAATAGGTCTGTAGATTGCTCTCGATCAACGTGGCTTGCATACCGGCGGGCACAGGGATCCAAACCGCAATATGCCCATCGCCATGGTGGTTATTGGCGCACATCGTAAAGACCTTTTTGCGCACAAAAAAGGTAGGCTCGCCATGCGAGAGTTTCTCACTGGCTTCAGGCATCGCCAAGCAAATCTGCCGCACGCGCTGGAATTGCATTTCGCTCATTTGGCAAACTTTTGGAAATACTCGACCGCCGCCTGTCCATAGACTGGCTGTACCCATTGCTTGGCTTTCTTGAAAGGCTTGCCACCTTTTAGTCCAACTTCCTTTAATGATCGGCGAATTTGAGCAGCCTCGCGCAACGTGGTGACGACCAAACGCACTTCGTAACCTTTCTTGTAGGCCGACCCTTCTTCTTCTCGCCGTTCGCGGTTGGGCATGCGCATATGGGCATTCGTTCGAAACACATCGCGGAGCAAGCGACGCGGATTAACGTTTTGCATGTGCAGAGTTTAGCTCGGTTGCACACATCGCACAAAAGCAATGCTTATCTTTTTTGTCGGCATCAGCCAACTACGTTGTGAGTAGTCGCGACAAAGCCCGCCCTTTCGGGCGAGCTAATAGATTTCCCATATAGAGTTGACTCATTCAACCCTCTCGGTCTCTATAGACCGGGAGGGTTTATGCGCCATGTTTACCTGGGAAATCGTAACTATTCAGTCCAAATTTGGTTTTTGTCCGCGAATAACGCTAATTTACGCTAATTTTATTGGCGAAGATTAGCGTGATTAGCGGATTTTAATTGCGGCTGAATAGTTACGGGAAATCAATAAGAGCAAATTTAGTAACAATATCCTGACCTGACATCAAACACGATTCACATCAGAACGGAATCGGTGTGATCGTAGGCACGGGCGCAGCAGTGGGCGTGGCAGTGCTGTTGCTAATACGGTTGATGGCAAATTTGGCAGTAGCCCCACCCCCCAACTCAAAGAACTCGACCCGCAAGCGATGCTGACCCGCGCTCAGGTTGATTTGGGCTGAGCGGCTGCGCGGAGGACCCTCGCGCCACTCGTCGATCACAATCGCATCATCCACAAACACGCGCATCCCGTCATCGACCGTGATGTCGATTTGGTAGGTGCCTGCATCGAAGTTTTGGGTACGGCTCCAACGGGCAGAGAAGTTGTCGGCGCTTACCGGCTGACCCGGGCTAGACGAGCCAAGGTCAAAATTGACTGCACCATCATTGCGCAACAGGGCGGGTGCGCCACTCAGCGAGGTGTTGTTGTAATACTCGCCGCGCCAATCCGGAAAGCTGGTCGGCGCGTTGGCGTCACCCAACGAGAGTTGAATCAAGGCACCGCCACCCCGATCGTAATATTCGATACGCGTATCGGCAGGCGAACCAAGCGTAAGCACTGTCGAAACATCCCGCGGCGCGCCGTCAACCCAACTGTCGATCACCAGTCCGCCATTCACAAACACACGCACACCATCGTCTACCCGTAGGATCAGGCGATAATTACCAGCGGGCAGCTTGCCAGTCCACCGAACAGAGAAATTGTCGGACGGCACCTGCGCGGCCGGAGAACCATTGCCCCAATCAAAATTGACCGACGCGTCGCCGCGGATCAACACCGGGTTGCCTACCAAGTTGGCATTGCTAAAGAATTCAGCGCGCCAGTTCGCAGTTATCGGCGGAGCTAACGTCGCAGGTGGAATCGGTGTTGCTGTGAGCGGCAGGGTCGCTACTGGCGCTATAGCCACATTAATTGATGCCAAGCCTGTGCGTTCATAGTATTCCACCTTGATGAGGTGCGCGCCATTCAGATTGACATCTACGATATTGTCGCGGGCTGGGCCATCGCGCCAATCGTTGATGACCAAGATATTGTCCACATATACGCGGATACCGTCATCAGCGCGGGCATAGATGCGATAAGAGCCTGGGACAAAAACGCTAGGCCACGACCAGCGCACCGAGAAGTTGTCGCGCTTGATATAACGGCTAGGTGCGGCGGTGCCCCAGTTGAACAATACGCGGCGGGTGACCCGCCGAATGACAGGTCGCCCACTCAGCGTGGTGTTGTTAAAGTACTCGCCCAACCAGTAGGGTGACGATTGCTGAACAATGGTTTGGACCGCTTTGCTCGACTGTATGCTGGCAGTGCCTGCAAAGAACTGTGGGATTAGCAGAGCGACAGCAGCAATGAGGGAAATGAAATGATGCATGGGTTTCCTCCTGAAAAGAGACTACTTTCATTCAAATTATCGCCTCAATAATACGTGAGTGCACAATGTTTGACCCACGACTAGATGACGCAATAACGCCTGTGCAGTCATTGCTATAGATTGGGGTTGCGTTGTAGCAAACCGACGCTGTAAAACTCGTAGGACGCAGCGCGGTCGGGGACATCGACCACGTGGACGGTAAAGCGACAGGGCAGCCCATTGTCCGGACAATTTGTCACCCACCAATTGCGGTAGGCTTTGAAGTATGCTGCGCGCAGGCGTTCGATCTCTTGTTGATAACCAACAGGGTCAATCGCTGGGTTTGGTTGCTTGGGTTGGCAACCGAAGACATGCATCTCGATAAAATCGATCTCACGCAACGATTGGCAAATACCGGCCTCGCGCACCCATTTTTCCCAACACTGAAAGACCAATGGAATCTCGCGCTCTGGGTCCATCGTGACGAGTTCTTCGAGGCCCAGCACACCTTTAGCCGAATAACCACCGGTGAGTCCGGCAAAGTGAATGCGCAAATCGCCGTCAGGTTCAGCTTCAGTCACCAATGCCGATAGCACTGGCGTGTCGCCCTCGCTGTAATACGTCAGCTTACCGCGTTTCTTGATATTGAATGGCATGACTGCATTATGCACGGAGCGATGACCGACAACCGCCCACGGACAACCGTCCTCGGTGGGCGGTTGTCAATCTTCAGCGCACGACCAGCAACGACACCGCCTGACGTGGAAGGTTGAACGTCAGAGTGAGATTGCCCTCGGCGTTGGGCGTGGCCCAAGATGGAGATTGCAACAGGCTTAGCTCGGAGGCTTGTTCCAACTGCGCATACTGTGCTGGGGAAGGCTGCTGGGGCGAACCCATACGTTTCCAGGCAGTAAAGGCATTGCTGTGTGTATCATCGATACGATAGTGCAAGACCTGCATTGGCTGTTGTGCATTTGATAGCTGTTGCAGGGTAAGTGTGACTGCAGCATCTGGGCCGACAATATCGATATCATGGTGATGCCACACCAAAACGGATACGCCCTTGTCATACGTGCAGGCCAGTGCCGCGACATCTGCTTGGTCCCGTACGCCATGCTGCATGATGGCGTCTAAACCAAGATCG
>JANMVQ010000552.1:0-14219 GCA_031392845.1 Chloroflexota bacterium | reverse complement strand
GCCACGGCTGATGATTTTGAGCGGTTCGACGACTTCCACGCCATACCGTCCTTGAAACTGCGCAGCTGTATCGACCGTGCCCAAATCGATCGAGATGGTGGTGGGTTTGGTTGGCACATATGGCGGCACGGCCTTTAGGTTTTGCAGGGCCTGGCGTGCACCTGCTTCAATCATTTGGCGCGCCCGCACGGGTGGAATTTGGCGCGCCGAGTAACGAGTCAGGCCGCACTTCACCGAGACAGTCGTTAAGCCCGCACCCAGCAGACCGCTGACTTCACGGCAGGTAGCCTCATCGCCGGTCACCAGCAATACCGGCACACCATAGTGGCCGCACAATGCCGCGTTAATCCCGCTCTCGCCCACCAGATCATCGTTGAACCATAGATTGCGCCAAGTCGTGGTCGAGATGGTATGACACAGCACGCCATCGGGGGTGCCAGCCCGGGCGTGCATGCCCACCAACAGACAAGCATCGCAACCCTTCTCCAACAGCTCGGTATAACGCGACCAAGCATGATTGGCGACCCATTCGCAATTAGGGTCAAGCATCTCAGGCACCAGCGAATTAAAGGTCCATGCACCCCCGGCGCCATGACAATCCACAACCACAATCTCAGTAGCACCAGCGGCTTTTGCCCCGCGCACAGCCGCGTTGATCTCCTCGGTATAGAGTTTGCGCCCTTCCTCATACATCGGGGCACCGCCGGTCACCTGATCCCAAACCACGATTCCACTAACGCCTTCCATATCTGTCATGATCAATACACGCATTGTTTCTCCCCAAAATTTATCTTTGTCCAATCTTTTCTAGAAAGAATCTCTGATTACCTTTATTCGCTATTTGCCTTGCGCAAATTCGCGGATAAGAGCTCGCACTTGGAATTCACGCCTTCGACGCATCGTAGCGATGCTTGTCATCCGAGACCTCGATATGCACATCCGGTCGCTGTAACACCTCATCGCGCAACGCAGTGCCAAGACCAGGTTTATCCGGTAACGTCAACATGCCCTCACTGATCGGGATACGGTCCGTCAGCACATCGTTGTACCACCCTTCAGTGTATGCACGCACAGTCTCCATGATCATGGCGTTGGGAATGTGCAGCATCAGATGGGCCGCCGACCACAAAGCGACTGGGCCGATCGTATCGTGGCTGGTAATCGGCAAGTAATAGGTGTCGGCCAGCGCGCAGATCTTGCGCGTTTCGGTCAGACCACCGGTCCAGGCCATATCGGGCATGATGATGTCGGCAGCATGCAGTTCCACGCAGCGCCGGAAGCCAAAGCGGGTAAACAGACGCTCACTCACGCACAGCGGCACTTTACTCTCGGCTTTAAGACGAGCATACGAATCGAGGTTATCCGGCGGCATAATTTCTTCCAGCCACAGAATATCGTATAGCTCAAGTGCCCGCGCAATCTTGACTGCCTCAGGCAAGTTCCAGCGAGCGTGGCCCTCAATGGCAATCTCCATCCGGTCACCCACGGTCTTGCGGATATCTTCGACATACGACAAGCCCTTCTTCAAATTCGCTGGGCTGAGGTAGTGCGTGACCGGTCCAACCGCCTCCACCCCCGCACGCGACCCGATGGGACCTCCAAGTGAGGCACCAAACTGATCAAATGGCCAGATCTTCATGGCGGTGATATTGTGTTTGAGCAAGTCAGCGGCCAGCTCACCGGCGCGGCCTTCGCGCCAAGCATGAAAATCCTGATACGGCCCGTGTGAAACGCAAGTGTTATAGATGCGAATGCGATCCCGGTTTCGTCCGCCCAGCAGGTTGTAAATCGGTTGGCCCAGATACTGACCCATGATGTCCCACAACGCCACATCGACGGCGCTCATCGCCCGCATCTCCGCACCCGCAAAGCCGAAGAAATTCACCGTCGAGAACATATTGTTCCAGTGATTCTCGATATCAAGCGGGTTGCGCCCGAGCAGAAGATTGCCAAACACATCGTGAATGACTGCGCTGACCGCACGCGGCACATAGTAGGTCTCACCCAGACCGATCAACCCTTCATCCGTATGGATGCGCAACCACAGGGTGTTGGATTGCTCAGTGATCCAGACCGTTTCGAGTTTCGTGATTTTCATGTCGACTCAAGTCTCCATTCCGGCAACACAGCCAAGTGCGCGATTGCAGCTTGTAAATTATTGGCCCGACCTGTCGCAACCAGACCCAGTGCCAATAGTCCAAATAACGCATCTTCAGTCGTTGCACATAAACGATGCGCACACTTGAACTGCTCGACTATTAACTGGCGTAACACTTCTAGATTCTGGGCCAACCCGCCTGAAAATACAATTCGCTCCCAAGCTTGGGTTGGTGAGAGGCGCAGCGCACAGGTGCGATAGTTCAGCGCCATGCTGCAAAATGCGGCCCGGAAGAGCTGCCCTACACTGAGGTTGCCTTCATGAATATTGGCGATGGCCCCACGGCTGCCGACTGGGCTGGGGAAGAAGGCCATGTCCATCTCAAGATCCGTCTCTGGCACGGCTGCGACGGCGCTGGCGATATAGGGCCACGGGTCACCCAGTGTGATTTGCTGCGCCGCGGCCAATTCGCTCAGCAACCCGAGCAAGACGTTCAGCGAGCGCCCGGCCGGGATATGGGTGATGGTGTTCAGATAATGTCCATCGAAGAAGGGGCGGGTTTGATAGTTGCCCAGCTCTAACTCGGTCGTCAGCAAGCTAGCCTGTGAACCCGTCGAAATATTGATCGACAGCTCACCCGGCTGGATAAACGCGCCAGCTAATGCCGCTTGATGATCGCCCACCGGGGCATAGCAGGTTAAACACTGCTCATCGATATGCAGCGTGCCGACCGACTCCCGCACATCGCACAGCCTGGACCAACCGACTTGCCCAAACCCGAGCTTGGCAAACACCTCGTGATGCCAGTTGCGGGTTTCCACATTTACGCCGCCCACCGCGTTGGTGATCTCGGTAGCGGGTGAGGTCGCGCATAGATTGGCCAGCACAAAATCCGGCAAGGATGCGGCAATGAGTGGCGAAGTGGGCAACTGCTTCCGTTCGGTCAACCAATACAGAAAACTCACCGGCAGCCCGGGCCGCACTTCGTTGCCTAGTTGGCGACGATCTGAATCGGTCAGGTGGCGCTGGAAGTGATCCCAGTAGCTGCCCTCGCCAGATGGATGGGCCATCAACAAGCGTTGGTCGCGCCAGGAGATGTAGTTCGAGTGCGGCTGGCCCAGTGCATCGATCAGCACCAAGCCGCCCATCTGCCCACACATGACAATACCCGCACAATCCGGCGCATGCATCAACAACCCAGAGATAAGCTGGCGAGTCGCCCGCGTGATGATATGAACATCAATCTCGCAGAACAGATCGGGTAAGTCTGAGATGGGCTCAGGAAAAGGAAGGCGTTGGATATGGCTGATGCGACAAGCGTCGAGATCGAGCAACGCTCCCTTGATGGAAGTGGTGCCAAGATCAATCGCAATCAGTTGTTGTTGATGCGACATCACCCTTTCACCGCACCTGCCGTCAACCCCGAGATGATATAGCGTTGCATGGACAGGTAAAAGATGACCGGCAGAATGGAGAACACCAATCCGGCCATCATGTATTGCTCCACAGGAGTTGAGCCGATCGCCTTTAAGGTCGATAGCCCAACTGAGGCTGGCATGTTCTCGGTGCTGGACAACAGAATGCTGGCATAGAGATACTCATTCCAGCCGGCAAAGAATGCGACCACCGCCACGGCCACCATACCCGGAGCCGATAGTGGCAGAACGATGCGCCAGATTGAGCTGAGATCGGTGCAGCCATCCACTTTTGCAGCGTCCAAAACCTCAGAAGGGATTGTGTCAAACACGCCCTTTAGAATCCAGATACAGATCGGTAGCGCAAAGGCCGCATTCGCCAGTGCCAGCGTGGGCAGCTTATCCAGCAGATCCAACTGATGGTATAGGATGTACAGCGGGATCAGCACCAGAATCTCGGGCAGCATCTGCGTGATGAGCAAAAACAAGCCGAACGTAGAACGTCCGTACCAGCGTAAGTTGGACAAGGCATACGCACCCATCACCGTCAGAATCATGCAGACGAGCATAGTCATGGAAGCGATGAGGAACGAATTGCGAATCCAGGTCAGGATGGGGCGATCGGTGAACAACTGCACCGCCGCAGTGAATGAGATTTCGCGTGGAAATAGCGGTGGCGGGAAACTCATTGTGTACTGGTTGGGTTGCAACGTCCCAACGATCATCCAGTAGATCGGAAAGATCGTTAGCACCGACACGCCAACAACCATTGCGTACAACCCAATTTTTTCGACGACCTGGCGCAGCTTAAGCTTGCGAACTGGAATGCCTGTTGTTGTCATGCTAGGCGGTCTCCTGGGTTCGCCGGGCTTGCAACAGGATGAAGGCCACGGCGATAACCAATGTGACGAGAAAACCGGCCACGCCAATGGCTGCGGCGTACGAATAGTCGAAAAAGCGAAAAGCTGTGTTGAATACCCTCAACACAATCGTCTCGGTTGCACCCAGCGGCCCACCGCCGGTCATCAAGAAGATAATGGTGAATTGTTTGAAGGAGAAGATCGAAGCCAACACCACCAGCAGTTCAAGCGTCGGTCGAAGGCTTGGGATGGTGATGAAGAGAAAGAGCTGCACCGGGGTGGCACCGTCAACCTTGGCGGCTTCATACAACTCCTGAGAAACGCCCTGCAGCGCGGCGAGAACCACCAAACTATAAAACGGAAATGCTTTCCATGATGCGATCAGCACCATCCACCCCATTGCCAGCTCCGGCACCTGCAGCCACTGTGGATTTTCAGTGACACCTGGGATAAGGCGGGCCAAGATATTCACCACCCCAAACTGCGGGCTAAGAATCCAGATGAAGATCATCACCACTGGCACTTCGGGGAAAGCCCAAGGCACCATCAGCATGGCCCGTGCGCCGGCCCGAAAGCGAAAGGGTCGGTTGAACAGCAGCGCTGTGGCAAGCCCAGCGCCAATGGCGACCACAATAACCAGCCCGGTGAATACCAGCGTGGTGCGCAGGACCTGCCAAAACTCGGGGTCAGCCAACATGCGCACATAATTGGCTGTGCCCACCCAGACTGGCGGATCTTTGGACAGTAACTCAATGCTGGTGAAGCTGCCGTAGATGCCCTGCACGATGGGCCAAATAATCATCACGCCCTCGAACAGAATGATGGGCAGCACAAGCAGATAAGGGAGGAGGTGCCGCCGTCCACCGTTACGGCGTGTCCAGTTTGGAGCAGTGCCAGCGCTTGCGGGTTCACGCATCGAAATTGTTTATTCTCCGTTGAACGACAGAATTGCGGTCAGGCCCAGTGTAGTTGCATGAGGTAAAAAACCAAGCTGCCCGTACGTAAACCAGGCAGCTTATAGATTCCCTAAGAACCTATCTCTAAACGGTTCACGTCCGCATCCTTCGACTTCGCTCAGGATGCTTACACATCAGTTTAGAGATAGGCTCTAAGTAAACATGGCGCATCAACCCTCTCGATCAATAGAGACCGGGAGGGTTGAATGAGTCAACTCTATTTTGGAAATCTATTAGGCATAGGAACTGAACTACTTAATGCGGGCTGCCAGAGCCTCGGCCTGCGTCTGCGCGGCCGCCATGGCCTCTTCCACCGACTTGCCGCCGGTCAGGGCCGTCGCGAAGTTTGTAATCACGATCTGACCAAACTCGGTGTTGTTGTAGATGAAATCGCCCACCATGTCAAAGGGAGTCAAGTAGCTAACGCCGTCATAACCCGGCTTCAGCCACTCCAATTTGTCAAGATACTCCTTGCGGGCCGCGGATGGCTGGGCAAAGATCACGTCTTCGCAGCCTTCGACCATGCGCCGATAGGTATCGGGCTTGTACATCCAGGTGACGAACTCCAGCGCGGCGTCCTTCACGGGCGAACTGCCGTTAATCATCATCGGGTGGATGCGGGCGATAGATTTGTTGCTCTCCCACGGAATGGGTGCGCTGCGCAGGAGTGGATACAGGTCGGGCGCATCGGGCTTGAAGCCGCCCACCGCAGCCGACACGAAGAAGCCTTGCGCCACTGCGCCAGTCTTGAACAAGCGCTGGCCGGTGGGTGTGTCGGCACCCTGTGGCATTGCCACGTCATACATGGACTTGAACAGCTTGAGGCCCTTGATGATGGGCTCAGAGGTGAGCAGCGGGGTCTTACCTTTGGCCCACAGGCCTCCATACGGCATCGCCCACACTTGCAACTGGAACCAAAAGTCGGATGGCTCATTGACCAGGTGCGTGCTGAACAGGCCATACTGCTGCTTCGGGCGATCGGTGAGGGCCTTGCTTACTGCCACCCACTCGTCCGGGGTTTTGGCCGGGGTGATCTTCGCATCCTCATAGCGCTTCTTGTTATATAGGATGCCGAACGCCACCGTCACCATATCGAGGCCATACAGCTTGCCGTCTTGGCGCATGGCGTCGTGGGCCGAGCTTAGGTCTGTGATCTTGTTGGTGGTGAGGACTGAATCGAGTGGCAGCAACAACCCGGATCGAATCAAGCGAGGCGCCAGCTCGGGCGTGGCCATGATGATGTCGCCGTCGAGCTTGCCAGACTGGGCGCCGACGATGGTCTTGGTGGTGTAGGCGTCGAACGGTGTATTCTCGGCCTTCACCTCAATGTCTTTCTGCGATTCGTTAAACTCCTTAATGAGGGCCAGGTGGGTCTTGCCACGGTTGCCTTCCTCGAACCACCAGGATAGATACCGAACGGTTTGCTTGGCACCCTTATTCACAGCGGGTGCGGCAACAGGCGCGGCACCAGGTGCGGCAGGTGGGGCACAGGCAGCTAGAGCAGTTCCAGCGCCAGCCAACGCTGCGGTCTTCAAAAACTTACGGCGGCCCATCAGGGGGACTTTCTGAGTTGTCATGGACATTTTCTCCTTTCGTCTCGGTCTAGAATTTTGGCTTACTAAATTACGAACTTGCGTAAAAGACGGTCACCTTGCGCCTCAGAGGCATGCACCTCCCTAGACAGCTCGGTATACTGTATATCTTAGACCGACAAGCAAAATCGTCAAGTTGGTGGTTTAGATCGATGTCGACAACACCCATTCGAGGTGGTGGTCGTAGAGCGTGCCGGGGCGCGGCACACCCTGCTCGTCCCAGCCCATCATTTCGTAATAGGTGAGGATAGCGGCCCGAAATGCTTGGCGATCCAGCTTTAATCCCTGTTTGACGCCGCTGTCGATGGCCTCATCAAAGAAGCGATCCGGCAACCAGTCATCGGCGGGCGTCAACCCCTCACGATTATTGTAGACCCGCATCAAATGGTTGCGCCGTTCACCCCAGCGCAGAATCTCATACGAGGAGGTTTCCCAACCGGTGATGGCCGCCAACATATCGGTCATGATTTGCAGGCTTAACGCACGCGTAGGCGCGATGGCAAAAATGCAATAGCCCAACGCATCGGCCCCCGACCAAAGATTGCTCAGCACTTTGTAGTTGCGCACTTTCTTTGCCCCGAGATATTCCATCGGAATGCGCTCCAAGATGCCCAATGTGCGGGCAAACTCCAGCGAATGTTCCCAGCCGACGGTGGTGTCGAAATCCCAATCGTGTTCGCAGATGTCGTAGCGCGGGCCAATCGGCGCGGTGGCATAGCCTAGGGCCAGATTGGTCTGGCTGCGAGGCTCGATCGGCACCAGCTCCAACCCTTTGACATGCAAGGCAAAGCGTTCTGCCCCATTGCCAATTTTGGCAGCCGCACGTTTGCAGCCCTCGGCCAAAATATCGCCAAGGCCTTCGCGGGACACGATGCGACGGGCCATCTCCAGCGCAGCAGCGTGATGGCCAAAGCGCAGTTCCAAACCGCCCGTATCGGCGGCATCCAGAATGCCATTCTCAAAGGCCTCCATCGCAAACGACAACGTAAAGCCTAACGAGACTGGATCGAGCCCCCATTGATTGCACAGGTTGTTGAAGCGCATCAACACTTTGAGATCGGTGGTCCCGATGTTGGGGCCGAGCGTGCCAGTGATCTCTTGGTGCATCGCGCCGGCACGCGGGTCCAAGTCATCATCGGCGTGATAGACCTTCATGCAATCGTTAGCACAGCCTGGGCAAGGCGATGCGCCCTTGTACATCGGCAGCCAATTATCTTCGCGATAAGCCTCAACCGCATCGAATCGGGCCGTGCGGAAATTTTCGGCGTCCAACGCCGCATCCAGTCCATGTAGATGCACCCACGCGGCAAAGCCGGGGGGTTGCTTCTGCCAATTCGTCAGGGTGTTGCGCGGGACAGCGCGGGTGTAGGTGGCATTGATTTGCGCAAAGGTATCTGGGGCAGCCACCGTCGGCAGCGCCCCACCCCGCAATACGATGGCTTTGAGTCGCTTAGACCCCATCACTGCGCCCATGCCCATGCGCTGGGCCTGATGGGTGCGGCTGCTGATGATATTGGCGAAGCGCACCAATCGCTCACCCGCCGGACCAATAGCAGCCACGGCGATGTCTGGGCCAAATTGAGCCTCGAGGGCATCGACACTCTCGCCAACCGTCTTGCCCCATTGCGCCTGCGCATCGAAAAACGACACCACACCGTTGTCGATCATCAAGCCGGTGGGCATGTGCGCGGCGCCGTGAATCACAAGGGCATCGAAACCACTCTTCTTCAACGCCACCGCCCAAGGCCCTTCGCAGCGGGTTTCGCCGATGCCATTGGTGAGGGGCGATTTAGCGCTCACGATGAAACGCACCAATCCTGCCGCAGGGTATCCAGCGATCACGCTGTTCGCAAACATCAGCAGGTTATCTGGGCCAAGCGGGTCGATGCCAGGTTGGGTTTCTTTGAGCAGATAGTAGGCGCCCAGCAGCCCGCCGCCGACATACAAGCGATAAAACAATTCGTCTGGTTCTTCAATCCGGGTTGAACGATCGCTCAGATCAACGTGAAGGATTTTGCCGTGATAACCGTGCATTGTGTGCCCTTTCAATTTTTGCAGAGGCTACATCGCGGCGGGTGCACCGACATCATAGTCTTGGGCTGGGCGCGTCGGATTCCACCAGTTGCCATTTGGATCGCTGCCGCTCAGCAGCACGCCTTCCTTGTGCCAGTTGTAGCGCGGATCGCTTTGTACATCGCTGGTGCAGTAGCGCAGGGTCAAGCCACAACGACGGCGGGTGGACAGATTTTTGTCCGAGCCATGCAGCAGCAAATCGCTGTGCAGCGAAATCTGTCCGGCCTTCAACTCGTCGTAGATCACCGGGCCAAATCGCTCGGGCTGATCGACAGCTTGCCGCAGCACAGTCTGCTCATCATCCTCGTTGAGTCGATATGTCAAATGGCCGGAATGATGCGAGCCCGAGATAAAACGCATGCAGGCGTTCTCCTGATCGGCGTCGTCAATCGCTAGCCACGCAGTCACAGTCTTGGAGGGCGAGAGCGGCCAGAAACTGGCATCTTGGTGCCAGGAAATAGTTTTATTGTCGCCCGGCATCTTACAAAAGAATTGGGCCCCCCAGCCGATCACGCTATCGCCCAAGATGTCTTTGACAACAGCCACCATGCGCGGGTCGGTTAGCAAGTCATACACTCGCCCATATTTCACATGCGCCGAGACAATCGAATAGCTATTACGACCGGCCTTCAGCGTGCGCGCCAATATTTCGTCGAAGAAGCTGCGAATGTCCGTAATTTCAGCTTGATTAAAAATGGTGATCGGCTTGATATAGCCCTCGCGGTTATACGCCGCCACTTGTGCTTGGGTTAGCACCTTGGGATCGGTCACCGTGCTGGGATGGAATGTAAGCCGCCGTTGCAGCTGCGCCAGTTCGTCTTCCGACGGAAAACTCTTCACTTGGCCTGGGTTGGACATGGGACTGTTCATCATATGCTCGCCTCTTGTAATTGCCTTTGCTTGTATCTGAATCGTAGACCGATCATGAATTTCGTCAACTTGATGCAAGCTGATAGACCTGACTCGTCAACTTGCATCCACCGCCTCAAAAATTAATAGTTCCGAAGTCAGCGCACTTTCCAGCCGCACGGTAATGCCTTGCTTCATCAAAGCATAGCCCGCCACGACGCAGCTTTGGCCGCTACTGTCGAACGTCACCCGATACTGTTTGCCGACATCCAGCCCGCGCAGCCGCAGCACATACTCCGGCTGGCTGGGCGCCGAGAGCTGGAACAGGCCACAGATGCCACGCGTCAGATCCCGCGACGCCAATTCCAATACGCCCCACCCCTTTGGCTCTGGGTTCTCGACCACTGGGGTGTGGTGAAAGATGCGCCCATTGTCCATAAACGGGCGCACAAAATCTCGATACAACTGCACGAAGTGCCGCGTGCGGGCCAGAACCAACGGATTCCAGTCCGTGCCCAGTGGGTGAAAAAATCCCAGCGTCGGACGTACAAACATCAGCAAGCGCCATTGGAAGTCGTACTCAGCGGTGGAGTTGCCAAACTGGCCGCCCAACAAGCGATCCACATATTCGGGCGGCAGCGCCATGGTCATGCCATTGGTGATGGCGAATGAGCGCGGCGCGATCTGCCAATCGGTCACCCAGGTATGGTTGAAGTGGCGCACCAGACCCAAGTCGGTTCGTCCGCCACCGCCGGCGCAGGTCTCAAAGATCACATCTGGGAAACGGGCGCGCAGCCGGTCATAAACGGCATACAGCGCGTCATAGTAGCGCCAATAGCCGTTCTCAACATAACCATCGCGGAGAATGCGCATGCCTTCTTTTAAGCCACCGGTGTTGTGATCCAGCCGGTAAAACTCGCACTCGTAGTCCTCGATCATACGGGCGATCTGCTCCTCCATCCACTGAGCCGCAGCAGGGTTGGTCAAATCCAAGATGTCGCCCAGGCGCGTCGCGCCATCGTAAGCCACGCCCAACCACTCCGGGTGTTGCTTGACGATTTGGCTCTCTTTGGCGATCCGCTCTGGGTCCATCCACAACCCCCACAACATGCCCTTCGCATGCGCTCGATCGCGAAAGGGCTTGAAGCCCTGCGGGAAGCGCTGCAGATCCACTTGCCAGTCGCCGACGGTGTTCCACCAATGGCTCTTGGGCGGCGCATACCAACTGGCATCGATAAAGAACACCTCCGCGCCAATATCCCCAGCCGCATCAATGTTGTGCATAACGTATTCAGATGTGATTTCAAGTTCTGGCCCAATGCCGGACTCGATCCAACCGCCATACGGGCGACCACGCGCCTGCGGTGGCATCACACTCTTGCGCACATGGTCATGCATGGCGTTGATCGCTTTATCAAGGTCGCCGATGGTCATTCCCAGATGAACTTCTGGTGTGCTGACAGATTCTCCAGCGGCAAGAATGCGCTGTGGCGGCGGCGCATCCAGCCCAGCCCGAAACCACACCTGCGCCGCCCGATCCGTCGTCCCGGCATCGGCATCCAGATCAAACTCAAAGCTGTAACCGCCACTCCAGGCCAGCTGGCAGATAAAGTGCTCGCCGGTCGCATTGTTGCGCAGCACAAACATCGGATGGCGATGCCGATCGCGCCGATAGCGACCATCGATGCGATACCCGGCCGCCGGCAGATCGTGCCACTGAAAATCGCCCTCATTGCCCCAGTGAGGGTTGTCCATGTAGCCGATGGAATACAGTGCCTGGCCTGCAGGCAGATGCAAACGCCAGCGGTTCAACTTCTGCAGCACCCCACTCCAAGAATAGGCCGCGGAGATGGCCGCCGGTTTGTCGCCGGTATTACTCACCTCCAGCCAGCGCGTCAAAATGGGCGTGCCATCCAGCAGGGTATGCACCTTGACCGTAACCGGTCGCACCCGATGTCGTAGCGTCACCACGACATGCCGGCCTGCACCAGTGTCTACGCCACCCCACTCCCAATCGGATGCCAATAACTGGCCATCGATCTCCAGCCAAAACGATTGTGGCGCAAAGTGTTGGGCCGGATCGAGTCGGCCCTCATAGAAGTTGAGAAAGCCCACCCCGCCCCAACAGCGTCCGACAAAGCGATCTTTGATGAAGGATTCTTCATATACGGTTAGCCCGCTGCGATAGCTGATCGTCCGTTCCGGGCCTTCGACAACATGCACATCGCAGTAGTCGGCATCGGTCACACTTAGGTTAGTTTGTGTCATAGCAATTACTCACACAGCCAGACTCAACCGATCGGCCAAATCGCAGATCGCTTGCCAGGTTGCCTCAGGGATGGGGATGCCGTTTTGCGCACGTTCCTGTCGAGCGCGCTGTTCCGGCTCACCGGGCAGCAACACTTCGGTGTTGTCATCGACCCCGGGCGAGGCCTTGAGCGCGGCACAAGCCCGATCCACTTGCGCCAGATAATCGTCCAGCGGCATAAACGCATCTGGGCGAAAGGCAATCATCAGTACTCCATTGACCGCGGCATAGTCCGGCAAGAAGGCTGCCGATGCGCCAGAGAGCAGCCCGCCCAATAGCTCAACCATCACCCCCAAGCCATAGCCCTTGTGCCCGCCCATAGACAAGATGCCACCGCCATCGAAGAAATCAGTGGGGCGGGTCGAGGGCTGCCCAGCGCTATCTACGATCCAACCTGCGGGTGTGGGCAGACCTTTGTCCAACAGCACTTTGATCTTGTTGCCCGCTACGATTGACGTCGATCCATCAAACAACACCGGCGGCTGGCCGTGTTGGCGCGGCACGGCCACGGCGATGGGGTTCGTGCCCAACATGCGTTGTCGGCCGTTAAACGGCACCACCGCGCGGCTGGCATTGCACATAGCGATGCCGATGAGGTTCTGTGCGGCAAGCCGCTCTACATACTGCCCCACCCGCCCAATATGGTGACAATTGCGGATCACCGCCGTGCTGATCCCAAACTGCTGGGCCCGCTCAGCGATCTTCTCAACGGTGAGACAGGCTGCCGGCGGCCCCCAGCCAAATGCCCCATCTACCGCAAGGGTCGCCAACATGGCAGTGGCTGGGGCAACGCTCGCCCGCGCCGCTGGCTTAATTCGACCGGCCTGCACGGCCGCAGCATAAATCGGGATTTGAATCACGCCATGTGAATCGTGCCCGGCCAAGTTGGTGCTGACCAGCGACGTTGCGACAATCGTGGCGAGATCATCGGGTGTGCCCAGTGCGACAAAAAGCCGTTGCGCCAGCGACGTTAGAAACGACGCTGAATAAGTTTTTGAAGTAGGGTTCATGCGCCGCCAATCAACCGCGCGAGGGCTCGCTCATGGTCTCTTTGGCTTTGCGCACCAACTCGGGCAAATGGTCAACGTTCGCCATCTTCTGCTCCAGATGAACCATGCGGGCGGGCGTGGCCGCCCGCATCATGGCGGGCCCATAGGCCTCTTCGATCCAGAAGCGCGCCGAACCAGAGACATATTGGCGCAACTCATCGATCTTGGCCTCCGGATAGCGCTGGCACAAGTTGATGGTGAACATGCGGCGGTTGGTGTTGCCGCCAAAGGCCGCGTGCTTGGTGTTGTGGTTGAAGACCAAGATATCACCTGGCGTCACTTCCAACGGGATGGCCGGCACATCGCGACCATGAATTCCCCACAGCTCTTCGCTCTTGCGAATCTGCCCTTGCAGGTTCTGCGCGTATTTATCCTCGATCAAGTGACTGCCCGGAATCACGCGCAGACAGCCGGTGTCCTTGGTCAGGCGATCGAGATACAACGCGATTTTGATGTGCCGGATCTCCGGATGCCAACCATCCGAGTGCCAGCCGGTGTCGCCGACGTAATAGTTGCCGTCGCTGCCCATATAGTTGAAGTCATCACCGAGCAAGGTCGTGGCGATGGCGAGGATGCGCGGATCATCCAACAGCGCAGCCAGGCGGTCACGTTGGTCGATAAACGGCACGATACAGGAGCGGGCCTTGCCATCGTGCGGTTGGCCATTGTGGCCACCGCCGCGATCCACCCAGACTTGCTCAAACTCATGGATGATTTCATCGATGGTGTCGGCTAATAAGCCTGGCAAACCCAAATAGCCAAAGGTATTGAAGAAGCTGATTTGTTGTTCAGTCAGTTTGTAATTGTCAGACATTGTCAGTTGCTCCAAGCTTGATCACTTATCAAATAAAGAGAACGCGGATTCTCAGGATTAGCGGCAGCAATTCTCAATCTGAGAAAAACAGCTACTGGTGTATTGCATAACGAACTCAGCGAACCAAAAATTAATCGAAAGCACCCTGAGCGAAGTCGAAGGGGCGCTCCCAGCCGAAGTTTTGACTCCGTTGGTGAGCGCGTTC
>JANMVQ010000550.1:0-5920 GCA_031392845.1 Chloroflexota bacterium | reverse complement strand
GAACGCGCTCACCAACGGAGTCAAAACTTCGGCTGGGAGCGCCCCTTCGACTTCGCTCAGGGTGCTTTCGATTAATTTTTGGTTCGCTGAGTTCGTTATGCAATACACCAGTAGCTGTTTTTCTCAGATTGAGAATTGCTGGCGTTTCGGTAAGATTATTCGTTAAACAGCGCGATGCGCTACACTCGGTCATATCATGACAAAGATAACCTTTATTGGTGCCGGTAGCCTGGGGTTCACCCGGGGCTTGGTGCGCGACCTTCTGACGTTCCCCTTGTTGCAAGATGCCACGATTACGCTGATGGATGTTGACCCTGAGCGCTTGGACTTTGCCTATAAAGCCTCTCAACGCATCATCGAGATGGGCAAGTATCCGGCCAAGCTGGAGGCGACCACCGACCGAGCTGAGGCGCTGAAGGGTGCAGACGCGGTCGTCGTGACGATTCTGGCCAATGGGGTGGATGTCTGGCGACACGATATCGAGATCCCCAAGAAGTATGGGGTGGACACCAACATCGGTGATACTCGCGGCCCATCCGGGGTATTCCGCGCTTTGCGCACCATGCCGGTGATGATTGGCATCATCAAGGATATGGAGAAGTATTGCCCGAATGCAGTCATGCTGAACTATACAAACCCAATGGTGATGCTCTGCCGCGCCATGCAGCGCAGCAGCCATATTCCGTTAGTGGGTCTGTGCCACAGCGTGCAAGGCACTGCCGAAATGCTGGCCGAGTGGATTGGCGCGCCGATGAGTGAGATCACCTATACCTGCGCGGGTATCAATCATCAGGCCTGGTATCTCAAATACGAGTGGAACCACAAAGATGCGTATCCGCTAATTCGCGAGGCGGTCAACAAGCCGGAGATCTATCAGAAAGAGCTGGTGCGCAACGAGATGTTCTTGCATCTTGATCGATATGTCACGGAGTCCAGCGGCCACAACAGCGAATACAACGCCTGGTTCCGCAAGCGGCCGGATCTGATCGAGAAATACTGCATCCACGGCACCAACTGGAACCCCGGCGAATACGCCTATGTCGTGACACACTATCTGAAGCGTGAAAACAACTGGCGCGAAGAAGCCAAGCAATGGTTGGCCAAGGATGCGCCAATTAGTTTGGAGCGTGGCCACGAATATGCGGCCTACATCATGAATGCGATCAAAGGCGGCGAGACCTTCTCGTTTAACGGGAATGTGCGCAATACCAGCTTGATCACGAACCTGCCCAACGATGCCTGCGTAGAAGTGCCGGTGTATGTTGATCGGAATGGCTTCCGCCCGGTGCAGGTGGGTGAGTTGCCGCCGCAGCTGGCCACCCTCAACCACACCAATGTCATGATCGAAGAGATGGCCGTCGAAGCCTGTCTGACCGGCGATCCACGCCTAGTCTTCCACGCTATCCTGCACGATCCGCTCACCGCCGCAGTTTGTTCGATGGCCGAGATTAAAGCTATGGTCAACGAAATGCTCAAGCAGAACGAGGCCTATCTACCGACGTTTAAGCATTTTACCGTTTGAAGACTGCTCCTGTGGGCCGCGGCTACCTAAGGCGAAGCCCGCCTGCGCGGGCTCATCGGTGGTGCGTATACTTTTCTGCATTCTTTCCCTATGAAACGATTAACGGGTGGTGAGGCGATTGTGCGGTCGTTGGTGCTACACGGTGTGGACACCGTGTTTGGCATCCCGGGCGTGCAGACGTATGGGTTGTTTGATGCGTTGTATCAGGCACGCGACAAGGTTCGGTTTATCACAACTCGGCACGAGCAAGCGGCTGCGTATATGGCCTACGGCTATGCCAAAGCCAGCGGCAAAACCGGTGTGTTTACGGTGGTGCCGGGGCCGGGTCTGCTGAATACCCTGGCCGCTGTCTGCACCGCTTATGGCACTAGCACTCCCATCGTCTGCGTGACGGGCGAAGTGCCGGCCGCAGATATCGGATCGGGTGCCGGGCATCTGCATGAGTTGCCCGATCAACTGGCCACCATGCGCACGCTGATGAAATGGGCCGCCTGCATCCATCACCCCAGTCAGGCGCCAGCGTTGGTAAATGAGGCCTTCCGCCAGGCGAATGGTGGCCGCCCGCGCCCGGTCGGCTTGGAGATGCCGTGGGATGTGTTTAGCATTCCCGCGTCGGTTGAACTATTGCCGCCGGAGCAGGTTAATGTGCTGCCGCATGACCCGGTATTGATCGACCAGGCGGCTGCGCTCATAAAAGCGGCGCATAACCCACTGATCATGGTTGGCAGTGGGGCGATTCACGCCCAAGATGAGGTGCAAGCGTTGGCCGAATGGCTGCAAGCGCCGGTGGCCTCGTTTCGGGGTGGGCGCGGCATAGTGAGTGACGATCATCCACTTGGCTTTACGATTGCCTCCGGTGCGGCGCATTGGGCCGAGGCCGATCTGGTGATTGGCATTGGCTCGCGCATGGAGTTGCAATGGTCGCGTTGGAAGCGACCACTGCAACCGATCAAGTCGATCTGCATCGACATTGATCCGGCCCAGATCACGCGCACCAAAGCTGATGTCGGCATTGTGGGCGATGCCAAAGCGGCCACGCGCGACCTGCTGTCTGCTGTTCAAGACGGCATGCTCCAACGGCCATCGCGCACCGAAGAGTTTATGGCCAGCAAAGCACGTACCGCCAACGCCATTCAGCGGGTTCAACCGCAAATGAGTTACCTGGCTGTGATCCGCGAGGTGCTGCCGCGGGATGGCATCTTGGTCAATGAAGTCTCTCAAGCCGGGTTTACCTCCGAGTTCGGCTTTCCGGTGTATGCCCCACGCACCTACATCAATGCTGGGCACCAAGGCACGTTGGGCTTTGGCTTCCCAACTGCGCTAGGTGTAAAAGTGGCGCAGCCGAATAAAGCTGTCGTTTCAATTGTGGGTGATGGCGGGTTTATGTTCGGGGTGCAAGAACTAATGACAGCGGTGCAATACGGTATTAACTTGGTCACGATCGTGTTCAATAATTCGTCTTATGGCAATGTGCATCGCTCACAAATGAATGAGTTTAAGGGGCGCGTGATCGGCTCGGAGTTGCAAAATCCGGACTTTGTAAAGCTGGCCGAGAGCTTTGGCATGCCGGGCTATCGGGCTGCTGATCCAGACACATTGCGCACCACGCTTGCCCATGCGCTGGCTGCCAACGCCCCAGCTCTGATCGAAGTCCCGATCGAGCGCGGCAGCGAGGTCTCGCCCTGGCCGTTTCTGTTCCCAGCCATGTGATAGGCTACTCAAACAAACAAGGTAGCTACGGTTTATCACCCTGAACGCAGTGAAGGGCTCAGCATGACAGGACATAGTTTCCGTCTCGTTCTTTGGCCGCAGTCGGCCATTCGTAACTGAGAATGACAGTTTGGTTGAGTAGTTACCAAACCAGAAGTTGGCGTGAGTAGAAAGTTAAGTTACTTATCCGCCGGGCCGGTCGTGGTCTTCTTATTCTTCCCACGCCGGGTGCGCACGATCTGGCTGCTGCGCACCACCCCAATCAACTCCAACTCCTCGGCGTTGTCGCCCAGATCGCCTTTGACCTTGGACCGAGCCTGCTTGCACACCTCGTGATATTCGGCGGCCAACTTTTCGCGCTGGCCCTGCACTTGGCTGGCGGCCTGCTCCAACTCCAAGACCTGCCGGTCCAACTCGGCCATACGTCGCAGCATCTGCTCCATCTGGTCGAGGGTCAAGCCCTTGACGGTGATGGCGGGATCAATCCGGTGCAACCCCGACAACACCAATTCAAAGTCCTTTGTGTTGTTCTTAATGCTCACTTTGCTCATATTGATAAACCTCACTGATTAAATGTGGATGCTTGGTTGTCATCGTCTTTTCACCACGAAGAGCACGAAGCACACAAAGCTTTCAGAAAACCCTTCGAGCCCTTCGCGTTCTTCGTGGTTCAAATCTGACAATCGAAGCGTTGAGCAATTTATAGCAATACCAGCGGCGTTTGGCTTCATCCAATGGAAGGATTGGTCTTACACTCTTTTTCGAAGGCCCAAAGGATGTAGATCATTGTGGCTTTGGTCTGAGGCGGGCTAAAACTTTTGGACGCGCATAAATTTGTGACTGTCTAGCATGCACCACTACGAGTCGAAGAAGATGATCAGGATGCTGATGGCACATCATCTGGCATGCAATGGCTGATGATGTGGCTGGGCGGTTTGATCATCAGGCATGGCAGGGCCGATGATTCAACAGGTGCAGATGATGATCAGATTTGGCCGGATATCGATCAGGGGCGGTGGGTGGTTCTGATGGTCTGGCGGGCGGGTTTGATGAGGGGGAAGGGCGGGGATGATGATGAGGACCAATGGATTGATCATGGGTAGAAGTGGGGATGATGAACTGCTGGCACTCACCCATAAATCGCGCCCTGCCAAATGATTCACAATAGGTATGGCACATATCAATCGTTTGTTGGAGGGGTGTCCCCTATAGTGGATTGACTTTGATGGTAGTGTGGTGATCACTCGGAGCCAATATTAAATGAAAGCACACCAAACCCACACCCTGAAAACTATCAGCCATGTCATTGCAATAGGTGTATTGTGTTGGTTAACTCTATTCACTGATGCCACCAAAGTGATTCATGCTCAAACATACAGGCTTCCTGTTAAGTCAGACTCAACTGCGGCAAAGGCGCTATACGATATCTATGCCCAATCCAATCTGCGCTTATATGTTTCTGCCAGTCGCACGACGATTCATCCTGGCGAAATGGTGACAATCACGGCTGCGTTACTCAATATAACAACAACATTGACCGGAAATGTGATCATTAGTGGCAGTATTCAAGCGGCACATCCACGATTCAATCAACGACTTGTTTTTAACGATGCTGGTGTAAATGGTGATGCTAAGGCCAAGGATGGTCTATTTACGGCACAATTTACGACACCGGCAAATACCACTTTCCCAGATTACGCGGTGTTTATTGAGGCTCGCCAAGGTAAGACTCAGCTACGTGACATGCTCAATATTGGTGTTGTCCCGGATACCCTGCATTTCGAAGGGCCAATCACCAGCGGTGTTTATGATGACGATGGCGATGGTCTCTACAATAGCCTTGTGATCACTGTGCCGGTGAGCATGACCAAGCGGGGTCGAGCCGGTGTGCAAGCTTTCTTATTTGATGCTGCGGGCAAATATATCGAGAGCCCCTACAATCTTGAGACCCTGGATGCTCAACTGGGGCCGGGCACTGTGCCGGTGCGCATCTATTTTAATGGTCAAAATATCCGTAAACACGGTGCAGATGGACCATACACTATACAGTTAATAATACTGACTGATCCGAGTGTATCGATGCTCGAGGTAGATTCGATGCGAAATGCACATACGACTGCCGCTTATCGGCATACCCAATTTGAAGATTCGCCGCTGGTGTTTGGGGCTGGGTCAGATGCACTGGTCGATGCAAACAAGGACGGGATAGCTGAGGCTCTGGTGATCACACTATCAGTTGCAGGAGCAAATCCAGGCATCTATCGGTGGTCTGCCGATTTAATGACGATAACAGGTACCCATGTTGCAGCAATATTTGGACAATCGGCATTAGATGCTGGCACAGTGACCCTCCGTTTTGATGGCACACAAATTCGTACTTCTGGGATGCCCGGGCCTTATGTGGTTGCATCGTTTAATGTCTCGCAGATTAAAGGTATCGGCTCGGTCAATGCAAAGGAGCAAGACTTCTGGGATTTGTATCGCACGCATGTCTACTCATTAGCGCAATTTCAGACCAGATCACAATAAATGTGTCAAATTAATATGGTAACTACTCAGCCTCAAACGTGTCATTCCGAAGCGCCGCGCTGAGGAATCACTTATGCTTGACCCTCTCACAACTATCGGCAGGCCAGAGCGGCCATCTTTGCCTGCCAAGGTCGTCATCCATGCTACACACAGGGGATT
>JANMVQ010000548.1:0-55036 GCA_031392845.1 Chloroflexota bacterium | reverse complement strand
GGGCTGTCTCCGATGTATATCAAGATTTGTTTGGTGAAGGCACCTACGTTGGCAAGGGCATCTACGATGTTGATGCCTTCGAGCGCAGCGTACATGGCCGCATCCCCGAAAATAGTTTGCTCAGTCATGATTTGTTTGAAGGGATCCAGGGCCGAGCGGCACTCATCACGGATGTGGTTTTGCTGGAAGACTATCCACCCAATTATTTGACTTGGATACATCGGCAGCATCGTTGGATGCGCGGTGACTGGCAACTCTTGCCCTGGTTAGGACGCAATGTGCCCAATGCAAGTGGTCGCATACGCAACCCGTTGCAATTCATTAATCGCTGGAAGATCGCAGACAACTTGCGGCGCAGCCTACTGGCACCAGGGCTAATGATATTCTTGCTGCTGGGTTGGCTGTGGCTGCCAGGATCGCCGTTGGTGTGGAGCTTGACAGCGCTATTCACCTTGTGCCTACCAGCCATCATCAGCAGCATCAATGCCGTGATCGCCTTCGTGACTAACGCTATAAACGCGCGCCGAAAGCACACCGAGATCATGACCCGGGCGGATATTGTGAGACCGGTGTGGATGAATGCAGCGCGCTGTCTTTTGGCGCTGGTCTTTTTGCCCTATGAAGCTGCCCAGGCAGTTGATGCGATTGGCACAACACTGGTGCGAGTCTTTATTACGCACCAACATTTGCTGCGTTGGGTCTCCGCTGCGCATACGCTGCATCTGGTTGGACGCAAAGTTAGCCTGGGCGTTACCCTTTGGAAGATGAAGCCCGCGCTGGTCGCGGTACTTACTTCTGCGATTCTGATCGGACTGCTGCTGGTCATTGTTGACCCCGTCCAATTGATCGATGCGAGCGTTGTGTTGCTGGCATGGCTGGCCTCACCCGTTGTCGCCTATTGGCTAAGCCACCCCCTGCCAAAGAAGACGATTGCACTGACTGGCGATCAACGTCAACACTTGCGCACGTTGGCTCGCCGAACGTGGCTGTTCTTCGAGCAGTTTGTCGGCCCTGATGACCATTGGCTGCCGCCCGATCACTTTCAGGAGCAACCGGTTGGCATCATTGCGCACCAGACGTCGCCTACCAACATTGGCCTATATCTGCTGTCTGCGCTGGCTGCCTACGACCTGGGCTACATCCGCCGACTTGATTTAGTAACCCGCCTGCGTGAGACGCTCACAAGCATGAGCACCTTGCAGCGCCATCGTGGCCATCTGTTGAATTGGTATGACACGCGGACACTGGCCCCATTGCTGCCGGCCTACGTCTCTACGGTGGACAGTGGCAACTTGGCGGCTTGTCTGTTGGCGTTGCAGCAAGGTTGCGAGGCCACATCGCGTGAGCCCGGCCTGCGCTGGGAGCGATGGGAAGGGCTGCTCGATATTTTTGCGATTCTGGATGAGATTGTGGCTGCACTGATCCGGGGCACGAATGAAAGCTCGTTCACGCCGCTCAAGACGTTTCTTGCCAACATGCAACAGGTGATTTTGTCTGCCCGCGCCGACGAAACACTATGGGTGCCACTGATTGACCGGCTTTACCACGAAGGCAGCGCCCGTTTGAATGATTTGCTGCTCAAGTTGGTTCAATCTAATGAAGGATCGCTCGATATAGCTACGTTGGGCGAGTTGCGTGTTTGGATCGATCGTGCCCGTTTTCATCTTGCCAGCCTGCATAATGAGTGGCACACATTGGCCCCCTGGCTCAGTGCCATCGCCAGAGCCCCCGATGACATTCGACAGGCCTGCTCAGCTTCACCTGCCATCAACCAAGCTTGGCAGATGCTAAATGATGCAGCACCCACCTCGGTCAACATCAATCAATTACCGGATGTGTGTGATGGCGTTCGTGCCTGCCTGGTTCAATTGATTGCGTTGTTGGCCGATAGCACCTTGCCTGTGGCGCAAAGCCTCACCGTACGTGCTTGGTATGCGCAGCTTGATGAAGATCTGAAGCTAGCCCGCGCAACAGCCAGCACGCTTTTAGAGGGCCCGCGGGCCATTAACGAAATCGCTGAGACGTTCTTCCGCGAAATGGATTTTCGCTTTCTCTTTAATTCGCAACGACAAATCTTTCATATTGGTTACAACCTAGCCAGTGCCACACTAGACAACAACTACTATGACTTGTTGGCCTCAGAATCGCGGATCACCAGCCTCATTGCCATTGCCAAGGGCGATGCGCCGGCCAGCCACTGGATGCATCTTGCTCGACCGCTGACCGTGCAAGATGGGCTATCAGTAATGTTGTCGTGGAGCGGGACAATGTTTGAATACCTCATGCCGCAGCTGCTTGTGCGTGATTACGACGGCATGTTCCTCGCCCAGTCTTGCCGCGCCGCTGTTGAAGTTCAGATGGCCTATGGCAAACAGCGGCGTGTGCCTTGGGGAATTTCAGAGTCGGGCTACTATGCCTTCGATGCGAACAAGAACCATCAGTATCGCGCGTTTGGGGTGCCGGGTTTGGGATTCAAGCGTGGGCTGTCAGATGACCTAGTCGTCACACCCTATGCCTCGCTACTAGCTCTGCCCTACTTTCCAGAGGCTGTGCTGAGCAATCTCAGCGCGCTGAATGCATTGGGCGCTTCTGGGCGATATGGCCTGTATGAAGCGATTGACTTTACGCCGGAACGACTCCCGCCGGGTCAAACGCAAGCGGTGGTGCAATCCTATATGGCGCACCACCAGGCTATGAATCTGCTCTCGCTGACGAATGTGCTACGCGAACAAATCATGATCCGCCGCTTTCACGCCGATGCGCGCATTCGCAGCGTTGATCTGCTGCTGCAAGAGAAAAACCCGTTGCAAGCACCAGTGGAGTACCCGCACGCGGGTGAAGCTGACGCTGCACGTGTGGTCTCGTCTCCTGTTTCGATTGGCCCTTGGCCCGTGCCGCCTGATACGCCGTTGCCACAGGCGCATCTGTTATCGAATGGTGATTTCACCACCGTTATCACGAACGCTGGTACAGGCTACTGTCAGTGGAAGGATATCGCGCTGACTCGTTGGAGCGCAGATCCGACATTAGATGATAGTGGTATGTTTGTGTATGTTCAAGATCTAGTGCACGACAGGATTTGGTCGGCGACTCGCCAGCCTATCGTTCCGCAAGCAGCACAAACCATCCACTTCCATGCTCATATGGCAGAGTTCCAGCGCACCGACTATGGCATCACGCTGCATATGGAGGTAACGGTTGCTTCCGATCATGCAGCCGAAGTCCGGCGTATCACATTGATCAACACCACCGATCAACTGCGAACCCTGCGTGTGACCAGCTATGGTGAGGTCGTGTTGGCTTCGCGCGCTGCCGATCAGCGCCATTCTGCCTTCAACAAACTCTTCATTGAAAGCGAATTTGTGCGCGAGCTGAACGCTCAAATCTTTCGACGGCGGCCACGTTCTGCGACAGAAGTGCCGATCTACCTTGCGCATGTTCTTACAGCGGAGCCCGGGCAAGATCGGACTGGTGCTAACGAGAGTGATCGTGCACGATTCTTGGGTCGAGGCAACACATTGCGTGAGCCTGCCACGCTACGTGTAGACGGTATCTGGTTGACTGGCACAACTGGCGCGACACTGGATCCGATCTTGTCGTTGGGTCAGGATGTTGAGTTGGCGCCACATACCCATGTCCAGATTGCTTTGATCACAGTAGTCGCGGCATCGCGGGATGAATGCCTCGCGCTTGTGCAGCGCTATCAAGCCTGGTCGGTAGTGGCTCAGGCGTTTGACCAGGCCCGTCGGCATAGCGAAGCCAACTTGAGCCAGATCAGGTTGCCTACGTCTGATTTGGAACACTTTGAACAGTTGCTATCGCTGTTGCTCTATCCCCACAACGCGCTGCGTGCTGCGCCCGAAATATTGGCCGCCAATAGCAAGGGGCAGGCGGGCTTATATGCCTACGGTGTCTCAGGGGATTACCCGATCGTGCTGGTTCGCATCAATGAGCAGCACGCGCCGATCATCCGCGAGCTATTGCGCGTGCATACCTATTGGCGCAACCGCGGTATCAAGACCAACATCGTTTTTCTCAACGAGCACGACACTGGCTATGAGCAATCTCTGGATGCATACTTGCATCGCCTGCTGATCCGTAGCGGCAATGCAGTCTGGCTCAACCGCAGGGATGGGCTGTTTGTGATTCGCGGCGATCAGCTCAGCCTGGCTGATCGTACTTTGCTGGAAACATGCGCACAGGCGATTTTTGAAAGTGGCAGAGGTAGGCTGGCCGACCAACTCGTGGCGATTCACCATCAGCCTACGCACCTGCCAATGTTTATGCCAACGCGGGCGATTGCACATGATGAAGAGACCCTCCCACCGACGGGGATAGAGCAGCGGCCTGCAAATTTGCGCTTCGACAACGGTCTCAGTGGCTTTAGCGCGGATGGACGCGAGTACGTGATCTACCTTGCAGCACAACAGCGCACGCCTGCGCCGTGGGTCAACGTTATCGCCAACTCGCAATTCGGTTGCCTAACCTCGGAATCAGGCCTGGGTTGCACCTGGGCACAGAACAGCGGTGAAAACAGGCTAACGCCCTGGCGCAATGACCCAGTCACGGATGCACCCAGTGAAGCAATTTATCTGCGTGACGAAGAAACGGCCGAAGTATGGTCGCCCACGCCGCAACCATGTGGTGCACTTGCGCCCTATCTGATTCGACATGGAGCTGGATACTCAATTTACGAGCATCACAGTCATGGACTAAAGCAGCAGTTGCGTGTCTTTGTCGTCAACGATGCACCCGTCAAAGTGCTGCGATTGCGTCTTGAGAATAGGTCGGATCGTCCGCGTCGCATCACGGCCACCTATTACGCCGAATGGGTGCTAGGCACCACCGCCGAGGCTATGCGGCCCTTTATTGTGCCGGAGTTTGACGCAGAGCGACACACCTTGTTGGCGCGCAACGCCTATAGCGCCGAGTTCGGTCAATGTGTGGCATTTGTTACCACTAACAAACCTTTTCATGGTGTGACGACCGATCGTAATGAGTTTCTGGGGCGCATGGGTAGCCTGAAATTGCCGGAGGCCTTGCAGCGTATTGGCCTGGCAAGTACGGTAAAAGCAGGTTTGGATTCGTGCGCAGCCATGCAGGTGCATGTAGACCTCGCGCCAGGCGCCAGCGAAGATGTGTACTTCCTAATGGGCGAAGGGAGCGACAAACACGACGCATTGGCACTGGCGCAAGGCTACAAAGACCCCGCTCACATCGAGCAGGCCTGGGACGCTGTTAACACGTTTTGGGATGACTTACTTGGCACATTAACTGTCGAGACGCCTGACCCAGCCATGAACCTGATGCTGAATCGTTGGCTGCTGTATCAAACCCTGTCATGCCGGTTGTGGGGGCGTACCGCACTGTATCAATCCAGTGGCGCATTTGGCTTCCGCGACCAACTTCAGGATGCCATGGCGTTGTTGGCCATTGCGCCTGCGCTTGTGCGCGAGTACATCCTCAATGCGGCGCGTCATCAGTTTGAAGCTGGCGATGTGCTGCACTGGTGGCATCCACCGACGGGACGCGGGGTGCGTACGCATTGTTCGGATGATCTGTTGTGGCTACCGTATGTCACTGCCCAATACCTTGCCAGCACCCAAGACTTCGCCATCCTAACCGAGCCAATACCGTTCTTGAAAGGCGCGCCCCTGCAGCCTGAAGAGGACGATCGCTATGGCTATTACGAGCCAACTGATCTGGGCTATCCACTCTATGAGCATTGCCTGCGCGCTTTAAAAAAGGGTTTCACGGTTGGGGTACATGGCTTGCCATTGATGGGTAGCGGCGATTGGAACGATGGCATGAATCGTGTAGGCGTTGAGGGTAGAGGTGAGAGTGTTTGGCTAGGATGGTTTCTGCACACCACGCTGACGCAGTTTGCGCCTGTTTGCCAGCACATGCAAGACCCGCAACAGGCGACCTGCTTTGTGGAGCAAGCCGAGAAGTTGCGCCAAGCTTTGGAGAAAGAAGCCTGGGATGGTGCATGGTATCGGCGGGCCTATTATGATGATGGCGCCACGTTGGGGTCGGCCCAGGACAGCGAATGCCAGATTGATGCTATTGCTCAATCGTGGGCGGTGCTATCTGGGGCAGGACAGCGTGATCGGGCCATCCAGGCGATGCAATCGGTTTGGGATCGGCTAGTGTCACGCCAGGATCAATTGGTTCGACTGTTCACGCCGCCTTTCGATCAGTCGTCGCGCGATCCCGGTTATATCAAGGGGTATGCACCTGGTATTCGCGAGAATGGTGGCCAATACACGCACGCCGCGATCTGGACGGCCTGGGCATTTGCGGCATTGGGGCAGGCTGATCGCGCAGCTGAGTTGTTTCAACTGCTCAACCCCATTCACCATGCCGATACCCCTGAGAAGGCGCAGCACTACCGCGCCGAGCCGTATGTAATGGCAGCGGATGTATATGGTGCGCCGCCGCACACAGGCCGTGGTGGCTGGACGTGGTACACGGGCTCGGCGGGCTGGATGTATCGCTTAGGCATTGAGGCGATTCTGGGGTTCCGCAAAGTTGGGGATCACTTACGCATGCAGCCTTGCCTGCCTGCTCATTGGCCGGGCTTTGAGTTGACGTATACAGTGGGTCGCGGCGCTGGGCGCACGTGCTATCACATTCGCGTGATTCGGATATCCAACCTCGCAGCGGGCGAGAGTCGTGTTCAATTGGACGGCAGTGTCGTGATCGATGGCCGTATTCCGCTGCTAAGTGACGGGCAGCGCCATGAAGTGCTTGTAGAGACGCACAATTGATTTGCGAAAGGATTCGCTAGCATTCATCACTCTTTGACACGTACCAGAAGCACAGGCAACTTAGCATACTCCAACACACGCCTGGCCACACTACCCAGCAAGAAACGTTGTAACCCGCTTCGCCCATGTGTGGACATAGCAATCGCATCTGCATGGCAGCTCTGGGCAACATCCAGAATCGTTTCTGCTGGCTTGCCCTCCTGAATCATCGTTTCAACTTGCAAGTCAGCATGTCTCAGCTCAGTGGCGGCGACATCCAAGCTGTTTTGGGCAGCTTCACGAATATGTTCGGCCTGTAGTGCTCGCCGAGTGTCAGGCGGTTCCGGCTGCTTGTCTTGCTCATGCGTCCACAGAGTTGATTCCTTGATCGCATATGAGCCTACACTCACGAGCCCGCCGCTGAAAGCAAACGACTCCGCTTCGTCGGGCCAAACAGTTGGGCTAGGAATGACACGCAGAAGAAGCACCTTGGCACCAGTACATTGTGCTAGTTCACGAACGTGTGGTAGTAGCGCGTTGGCCAATGGTGAGCCATCTAGCGGAACGAGGATGCGCTTATTGACGAAGCCTGTATCCTTAGCAGATGTGCCTTCAGGTTCATCGGGGCGCACCAGCAGCACTGGCACTTTGGCGTAGTGCACGACTCGATCTGCCACACTGCCCAGTAGAAAACGGCCGATGCCGGATCGCCCATGTGTTGCCATGGTGATGAGGTCGACCCCTTCATGATCGGCGGCATCCAGAATTGCCCCGGCTGTCGCACCGGGTTGAACCAATATCCTAGCTTGAATTCCGGATTTGGCGAGATCGGCAGCAACTTCCGTCAGATAGCGTTGTGCCGATTCAACTTCGTGTTCGATCCACTCAGTTCGGTGAACAGGATCGGGCTTCAATCGCCATGCCATGCCATCCAAGGTTCTGGGTGGCGTATCTATTCGCTGCGGTTCGCGCGGGCCTGTGCCGACAGAGGGGAAAATGGGCTCCGGCGTGGCACGCAGTAAGATGACCTGTGCGTGAGTGCAGCTCACAATTTCGCGCAGGTGCGGAAGAACGCTACTGGCCAGTTCCGATCCGTCCAACGGTACAAGAATTTTTTTATACATGGTCCTCTCTCGCCTAAAAATAAGGCTGCTTGGGTTTACCCCAAGAACGATATAGACAAACTTAGGTCAACTTTGCGCTCAAACCCACGAAGTGCTATCCGTCGCTAGAGCAAGTGTTGGCTGGTCAGATGGGTGGTTGTTGCGGTTGGCGACCGCAACTCGTCACTTAGCCAGTCTGGTTCTCTTCCGACAACTGGGCCTAAGCTGCAGCATTCTGATATAGACTGTGATTGCGTAGAATCACATGCGCTGAATAGCAGGAGAACTTATATGTATTCAAAGATAGAGGACGACAAGTGACCATGGTGTCTAATGATGACAAGATTTCAGGATCGTGTCCAGGCAGGTCGATTGCTCGCGGCCAAGCTAAAGCAGTATGCGCGGCAGCCAGATGTTCTTGTGCTGGGTCTACCGCGTGGGGGCGTGCCGGTAGCTCATGAAGTCGCAAGATGCTTGAACGTTCCAATGGATATTGTGGGCGTGCGCAAACTAGGTGTCCCGGGCCAGCCGGAACTTGCCATGGGTGCCATTGCCAGCGACGATGTGTGTGTACTTAATGAGGATGTGATCGCTGAATATGGCATCGACCAGGAAGATATTGATATTGTCACAGCGCGTGAACGGGTCGAATTGGCTCGACGCGAGCGCGTTTATCGTGGTAATCGGGTGCCGCTTGATGTGAATGGCAAGACTGTGATTATTGTGGATGATGGTATCGCGACGGGGACAACGATGCGCGCGGCTGTCCGAGCATTGCAGCGGAAAAACCCAGCGAAGCTTGTTGTTGCCACACCAGTCGTGGCGAAAGAGGCGTACGAGGAATTCAGAGCGGATCCTGCCATCGATGCGTGTGTCTACCTATTGGCCCCGGCGATATTCCAGGCTGTTGGGCTATGGTACATGCACTTCCCTCAGACAACGGATGAGGAAGTTCAACTTGCTTTAAGTGGCAATCCGATTTTGACCAAATGATCTTTATCTCGTTGGGCGGAAGTTATGAGGTGACCAGCCAGCTGACCAGCCTTAGACCTCTTCGCCTGGTGATAGCGGAGCTTGTTTCGTATGTGTATTGTTACGTCGCACGGTGTATATGCGTGCATGAAGAGGTTATTATGAAATCAGATACCCAACTCCACAAAGACATTCTAGATGCGCTTACATTTGAGCCAAGCTTGAATGCAGCTAACGTCGGTATCGCTGTCAAAGAAGGCGTGGTCACGCTCACGGGCGAAGTGTCGTCCTATGCTGATCGATGGACAGCCGAGCGCGTGGCGAAGCGTGTGGCGGGCGTACGCGGTTTGGCGGAAGAGATTCAAGTGAATCTGCCTGAGCATCATAAGCGCACTGATACTGAGGTTGCCCAAGCCGTGTTATCGGCGTTGAAATGGGATATCAATGTCCCCCACGAAGCCGTTCAAGTTAAGGTCGAGCATGGCTGGGTGACGCTAAGCGGTAGTGTGAACTGGCGCTTTCAGAAGAATCACGCCGAATCTACTGTGCGAAATCTTGCTGGTGTGCGTGGCATAACGAACCTCATCCTGGTGGCGCCGAGCATCTCGCCTGCAGATATACGTACCAAGATTCAGCAGGCCTTTGACCGACAGGCGCACATTGAAGCAGATCGCATTCAGGTGGAGGTCAGCGGCAGTAAAGTGACATTGGTGGGTCGGGTGACATCTTATGCTGAACGCGAGGAAGCCGAAGAGGCTGCTTGGTCCGCACCGGGCATCGCCGAGGTGAAGAATGAGATTCAGGTGGAACCATGGCTGACATAAGGTTACAGCACACTTATAAGATTAGAAAACTGATTCTTGGAGATATATCATGGGAATGACTGCGAATGCGATTTGGCACAGCGGCTTGTCGTTTACGGGCTCGGCAGGATCGGGCTTTACCGTGCCGATGGGCGCAAGTGTCGAGGAGGGTGGCTTGAACGATGGCTTTCGCCCGATGGAATTGCTCATTGTTGGTTTGGCCGGCTGCACGGGAATGGACGTTGTCGCTATCCTGCGTAACAAGAAACAGCGGGTGACGGGCTTTGAGGTTCAGGTGTCAACAGATCGCGCCACGACCTACCCCATGATTTTCTCGAAGATTTACGTGAAGTACATCATCAGCGGCCATCAAGTTGACCACAACATCGTTGACTATGCCATCAAGATGTCGGCGGATAAATACTGCTCTGCCGAGGCCATGCTGGCTGAATCGGCCCAATTCGAACATAGCTATGATGTGATAGAAGTGCCAGAATCTCAACTGGCCTGACGGGGTTCATCATCCAACTCAATCTCAATCACCACGCGCTCTTTCGCACAGCTCAACACATCATTGGCGTTAAAGCTGCCATCGGGGTTGCGTTGAACGCCAAATTGGCTGGCCCAACTGGGTCGCTCCACGAGAAAAGCTTTTAATGCCTGGGCCACCGCCACGTCAAGACTAGCAATCGCGGTTGCGATGCCGCGCCGTTGTTGACCGCGTAGCAGCACCTGCACCGGCACACCGTCCATTACGTTGCGCCACCAGATTCGGCTGCGTAGGCTGGTAACACGCAGTGTATTCCCCGTTTGGGCATAGTTCACCGGTACAGTGATGGGCCTACCGCTCTTCTGCCCGGTGACAGTGATGAGCATCGTTGAGCCGCTCATCAAACCATGTAGCGGCGATTGCAATAGCGATGCGATGATTTTGTTAAACCACACTGTGTTTCGCCTCTGTTGTCACGGCCGCCATCGCCGCATATTTTTGCCATTGCTCATTGACCTGCGTTTGCGCCTGGCGCATAAACTCGTCTGCTGCGTGCGGGTCGGTTTGCGAAAGCACACGATAGCGCGTCTCGTTCAGCGCATAATCTTTGAAGGCGATCTTGGGAGCGGCTGAATCCAACTGTAATGGGTTCTTGCCCTGCGCCTTGAGCAATGGGTTGTAGCGATACAGTGGCCAATAGCCGCAGTCTACTGCGAGCTTTTGTTGGTTCATGCCCTTGGTCATGTCAATACCATGCGCGATGCAATGGCTGTAGGCGATGATCAGTGACGGTCCCGGATAGGCCTCAGCTTCAAGGAATGCCTTCACAGTCTGCGCATCGTTACCCCCCATCGCTACTTGCGCCACATAAATGTTGCCATAGCTCATCGCCAACATACCCAGGTCTTTCTTGGGGGTGTGCTTGCCGCTGGTCGCGAACTTAGCCACTGCGCCAAGTGGGGTTGCTTTTGAAGATTGCCCACCGGTATTGGAATACACCTCAGTGTCCAGTACCAACACGTTTACCTTGCGCCCACTTGCCAGCACATGGTCCAAACCACCATAGCCGATGTCATAGGCCCAACCATCGCCACCCACCAGCCACACCGATTTCTTCACGAGTAGATCGGCCAGTGCTATGAGATCTGACATTCGAGACTTGGTGTTAGCCGAGTCGGTGGGTTGAAGATTAGTTTCTAATCTGCTCTTCAATTGCGTTATGCGCTCACGTTGGGCGTGGATGCCTTGATCGTTGGACTGATCAGCGCTCAGCAATGCATCGGACAACTCGACTCCAATCTCATCGCGTAAACCGTGCACCAATTCGCGGGCATACTCGGCTTGCTTGTCCAGTGCCAAGCGCATGCCCAAGCCGAACTCGGCATTGTCCTCGAATAGGGAATTGCTCCAGGCCGGGCCGCGCCCTTGCGCGTTCACTGCCCATGGTGTGGTCGGTAGATTGCCGCCATAGATGCTGGAACAGCCAGTGGCATTTGCGATGAGTGCTCGATCTCCAAATACCTGGCTGAGCAATTTGAGATATGGCGTCTCGCCGCAGCCCGAACACGCACCGGAGAACTCAAAGAGTGGCCGCAGAAGTTGCACGTTCTTGACGTTGTTAAAGTGCAATGCACTTCCGGTTGACGATGGATCGGTGGGTGAAGTGTCGGGCAGTTTGAGAAAGAACTCCCAGTTTTGCTTTTCGGTCTCGCGCAGCGGAGGCTGGGGTTGCATATTGATGGCTTTGCGGCTAGTGTTACTCTTGTCCTTTACCGGACAGGCTTCCACACACAACATGCAGCCGGTGCAGTCTTCCACACTCACTTGCAGGGTGTACTTCCGGTCGGGTAGTTCTTTCCAGCGCGCATCGGCAGACTGGAATGCCGCCGGTGCAGTTGCCAACTCTTGCGGGTCATACACTTTGGCCCGGATCACGGCATGTGGGCAAACCAGCACGCATTTGCCGCACTGGATGCAAAGATTCGGATCCCAGACGGGCACCTCATCCGCTAAGTTGCGTCGCTCCCACTGCGCAGTGGCGCTGGGGTAAGTCCCATCCACCGGAAGTGCGCTTACCGGAATCAAATCACCCGCGCCCGCAATCATCATCGCAGTCACATTTTGCACAAACGCAGGTGCGGCTTCGGGCACGGCGCGCATCGCGGGCGCCGGGTTGAGCTGGGATGTGGCGGGGATTGACACTACGAACAGATTCGCTAGGGCCGCATCTACCGCAGCAAAATTCTGGCGAATCACAGTCTCGCCGCGCTTGCTGTAGCTCTTGCGGATGGCATCTTTGATCTTGGCGATGGCATCCTCGCGCGGCAACACGCCGCTGAGTGCAAAGAAACACGCTTGCATGACTGTGTTTACCCGATTACCCATACCCGCTTCACGGGCCACCTTGTCGGCATCTATCACATAGAGCTTTAGTTGCTTCCCTAGGATTTGTTCTTGTGCATTGCGCGGTAGGTGATCCCAGACTTTATCAATGGAGTAAGGGCAATTGAGCAAAAGGGTTGCGCCATCGGCTGCGTTTTCCAGTGTGTTGTAACGCTCTAGAAAATTGAACTGGTGGACTGCCACAAACGTAGCACTCTGGATGAGATAGGGTGCATGAATCGGTCGTGGGCCAAAGCGCAAATGCGAAATAGTTCGCGCGCCGGCCTTTTTTGAATCGTAGACAAAATAGCCCTGTGCAAAATTGTCGGTCTCTTCGCCGATGATCTTGATCGAGTTCTTGTTCGCACCAACCGTGCCATCCGACCCTAAGCCCCAGAACATTGCGCGTACGGAGTCAGCGGGTTCGATGTTGAAGGTCGTGTCCACCGTCAGACTAGTGTGCGTCACATCATCGGTGATGCCAACTGTGAAGTGATTCTTGGGCTGTGGCTTTGTCATCTCGTCGAAGACCGCCTTCACCATGGCGGGGGTGAATTCTTTTGAGGAGAGGCCATAACGACCACCGATCACCGATAACCGATGATTTCGGTCATCAGTCGCCTGAGACTCATTCAACGCCGTCACCACATCCTGATACAACGGTTCACCTTGGGCACCCGGCTCTTTGGTGCGATCCAATACTGCGATGGCCTTAACGGTGGTGGGCAGTGCCTTAATGAAATGCTCGGTTGAGAATGGGCGGTATAGTCGCACCTTGAGAACGCCTGTTTTCTCACCGTGTTGGTTGAGATGCTTCACCGTTTCGTCAACGGTTTCTGCGCCAGAACCCATGATGATGATGACCTTCTCTGCATCTGGTGCTCCAACGTAGTCGAACAAATGATAATGTCGCCCCGTGAGTGCTGCAAACTGATCCATAGCCGCCTGCACCATCCCAGGCACGGCTAGGTAATACGAATTGGCGGATTCGCGCGCCTGAAAATAGACATCCGGGTTTTGGGCGGTGCCACGAATAAACGGGGAATCTGGAGAGAGGGCGCGCGCCCGATGTGCCCGCACATGCGTGCTATCAATCATGGCGCGCACGTCGTCATCTGAGAGCTTCTCGATCTTGTTGACCTCGTGGCTGGTGCGAAATCCGTCAAACACATGCAGAAAAGGCAATCGCGACTGCAACGTGCTGGCTTGTGTAATGAGCGCGAAGTCCATCACCTCTTGAACGGAGTTGGCAAACAACATGGCCCAGCCGGTGCTGCGGGTCGCCATCACATCACTATGGTCGCCGAAGATGGATAGGCCCTGGGCGGCGATGGAACGGGCGGCGATATGAAAAACAGTGCTCGTCAGCTCGCCCGCGATCTTGAACATGTTGGGGATCATGAGCAGCAGACCTTGACTGGATGTGAAGGTGGTGGACAGCGCACCCGCCTGTAATGCGCCATGGATCGCGCCAGCTGCTCCCCCTTCGGCCTGCATCTCCTGTACCAGCGGTACTGCACCCCACAGATTCTTCTCGCCCGCCGCACTCCACTGGTCGGCCAGTTCGCTCATTGGCGAGGAGGGTGTGATTGGGTAGATGGCGATGACTTCGTTCGTCTTATAAGCGATATATGCGGCGGCTTCGTTGCCGTCAATGGTTACGATTTCACGCAGTTGTGCCATGCCAATGTTTTTAGGGCAAACAACCTAAGCTTCGAACGATGAAGCGATGGGTTTACGACTGGTCAGATGGCTAATTCATTGCTGCGTGGGCTTACATCGTCCGATCGGCTTGACCAAAACTGTCCACCCAACCAGGTAATTATGTTTACAAAAGGTGTCTTCCTCAATCACGGCATCTCGCAAGGTAATGTGCATGCCATGCAGCACAAATCGTTCGCCACACGTCTGGTGGATCGTCACATCATGGGCATGGGCTTATTCTCTGATCGTTACATATTCCCCGATGGCGAACTGGCCCCAGTGAGTGAGGTGAACCTGCTGACCGAGGCAGCTGGCTTTGAGGTGCGAGATGTGGACAACTGGCGCGAGCACTACGCATTGACGTTGCGCCACTGGGTGAACCGGCTGGAAACCAACCGGGCCGAGACTGTTTGTTTGAATGGCGAGGCGATCTATCGCACCTGGCGTTTGTATATGGCTGGCTCCGCAGAGGGGTTTGATTCTGGGCGGCTGAATGTCAATCAGACACTGTTAGCGAAATTGGATGAAAGCCACAGTAAGCTGCCGTTGTCACGAGCCGATTGGTATGCCTGAACCTATTGGCTCAATGCGCGGATTGGCGCTAACGTGGTTTGTATCTGTTTTTCTGTCTGACCCAGGGCCGCCAAGTCGGTCTCTGCCTGGCGCAACAGGTTCTTGAGCAAAGTCGCATCCTGTTGCGTGCTGGGCAAATGTTGGTGCGTCGGCATCAAGAGTGAAAGGCATAGCCTATTCTCTGTCGCGCTCAAGGCACTCAGGTTGTCAAAGTCTTCACGCCTGAAGTTATGGTTGGATGTCATGATTGATCACCTTATCGCCGCGCCTCGTCCGCAATGAAAGCGCGGAAGATGTCCGACTCGGTGATCATACCGACCAACGATTGGTCGCTCATAGACAGCACTGGCAAGCCGCTGACTTTATGCTGAACCATTAGCCGTGCCGCATTCACCAATCGCGTCTCTGTCGTTACGGTGATGACGTTGGTTTGTACAGCTGCATCGACGCATATCTTTTTTGACTCTTCGCTCTCACTGCCTGCGCCTAGGCTGCGCAAGTCACCTAGCGTCACAATGCCGATAAGCGCGCCATCCTGAACGACGGGTAAGCGCCGGATCTGACACTCGTGCATCAACTGAAAGGCCTCATCTACATGTGTCGTCGGCAATGTTGTGATGGGATTGGGACTCATCCAATCCTTTACGAGTTTCTCGGCAATCGGCACTACCGTCATTGCAGTTGTTGGATTTGTAATTGTCATATCACTACCTCCTCTATCAATAAATTTTCTTCTGACCCATCGTTGGCTTCAGTCACACTTACAGCGCGAACAGGAAACCGCAATAGTGTTCGGAGATGTTCGGGGGGCACCCGACGTGAGCTGGATAGATAGATCGCGTGGAGCGGTCCAGCCTGTTGCAAGCCCTGTGTCAGCGCAAAGCCACGCAAGAATGCCCATGTATTTGATTCTGCGTCGGCATCATCAGGGCCAACATGCAACGCCTGCACACACAAGTTCTCCGAATGCACTTGGATCTGTGAGTACCTGATCCAAGTCGAATTGGCACTGCTTCCTGCTATAGACAACATTGATTCAGCTGCACGGGCCAAATCATCAGGGGTGACAAAGTCTGGAATTCGTATCATGATCTTCCACCGCAGTGCGTTTGGAGTTAGATCGTCACACTGTGAGATACGCTCCAACTTCCCAAGGATGAAGTCACGATGGTGCACTGCAACAACGACACTACGTAACGCACCCGCAACGGCATACAATGCGGTTACTTCGGCGTTTTCGTCAGAAAAACCGTCCAGCGAATCATCGGAAACAAGGGTGAGGAAATGCGCAGGTTCGACTTGAACGAGACGGGGTGTTTTGGTAGCAACATACTCGCTACGATAGCGTTTAAATAGGTCAACTGGTGTGCGCATAGACATAGTATTCTTCCCTCGTTTACGCCTAGCGTCAGCCGCAGGTGCGGTATCTGCAACAGCAGCCAACCCTTCGGCCATCAATGAGTCCCCAAAGTGGGTGCAGCGAGGCAGCGACATAGGCAACGCGCCGCCTCGCACGCAATCTTTGCACCCCTATTTCGGCTGAATCTTGATCTGCTTGGGCTTCACAATTTCAGACTTCGGCAATTTGATTGTCAATCTTGGTTTATGCAAACCTCGGTTGAAGTCAAGACGACACAATGTGGCATCGGAGCAGCCACACACCCGCGGGCTCACGCCCCTCGCGTATTCTCAACTTCAACCTTACTTACAATGTATCGCGATCATCTTCTATCAAAATCGCGCAGCTAGGCAGAATCTCACTGGGCAGATGGATAGTGCCTTCGTTAACGCACTGCCTGTTTCATGTTTTTGCGGATGAAGTCAAATGCTTCGATCCAGGCTGTTTGCACTTCAGCGGTCCATTCGTCACCTAGGCTTTGCTGAAAAGCCCATACCAATGACCCGCCAAACTTGTCAAAATCGGCCGGCATCGTGCCATAGCCTATGTGACGTCGACCAATTGCTTCCAATTCCGGCGTTACCTTCTCCAGCTGATCCAAACTTTGGATGGTCAAGCCGATCACCGTCATCAGCATTTTGGCCTGCGCTGTCATATCACCCTTAAACAAGGGTCTTATTGATGGGTCTACTTCAAACAAATGCCCATAGAACAACTCCCCTGTCTGCTGTGCAATCGGTTCAATCTTCCTAAACGTTCTTTTCAGCAGTTGAATGTTTTTCGTGTCCATGATTAGTAAGCCTTTTTGAGTATGGTCACTAAATAAAACCAACTAAGTCTTACGGTTTTGACACCTACGGCGAAACATTGTGTTTCAGCAGCTCTTGGGCTGCTTGAACGCCGTTTCGACTTGTTGGTTTTATTTAGTTCGAGAGATCCGGTCGCACCAGTAGCACCGGGGCGTTCGAACCATGCGTTATACGGTCAGCCACGCTGCCTAGCAGCCAACGACCAACACCAGTACGGCCATGGGTGCTCATCGCGATCAAGTCAATCGCATTTTGCTCAACATAGTTCAAAATGGCGTCAGCCACAGATGAGTCTTCCTTCAACACGGCCTGCGCCTTTAGCCCCCGATCCTGCAAGTGGGCTACTGTTTGATGAATGTAGGTGTTGGCCGTTGTTCGTGCGGACTGTTCGATATCCGCCACCAACGATACATCGACGCTGACACCGTAATACATCACAGGCATCGGCGTGAGCACCTGCAGAATCGTTATTTCCGCGCCAAAACACTCTGCCAAATAGCGTGCAGTGGGTAACACGGCCTCCGCCATATCCGATCCATCCAACGGGACTAGAATTTTCTTGAACATGAATGACCTCCGGGAATTCCAATGTCTAATGTCTATAGATCTTCAGATTTCCTTCCGGAATAAGCTTCCCCGATCTAGTAGAGCGGGGAGGTCGGTGTTCCTATTGTTCAATCTGAATATCGATAGCATGACAGAATGAAGGTTCTGACAAATCAGACGAGTGAGTGAGCTTGAACTGGTCAGCTAACCAGCTCGTACCTACACCATCGGCAAATGCATTTGCCATCAGGCGCTTGTAAGCTCATTCTGGCTATGGACCTATCCACCACCTACCTGGGCCTGTCGCTCAAACACCCCATTGTGCCGTCGGCGTCACCACTCTCACGCACCTTGGACAGCATCAAGCAGCTTGAAGATGCCGGCGCACCCGCAATCGTTATGTATTCGCTATTCGAGGAGCAGATCGAGCAGGAGTTACATCTGTTCGACCACTATCGCACACACGGCACCGAGAGCTACGCCGAATCGCTCAGCTATTTCCCTGACATAAAGTATTACAACGTCGAGCCCGAGCAATATGTAAATCTAATCCGACAAGCGAAGGAATCAACGGGTATCCCGATCATTGGAAGCCTAAATGGGACGACCACTGGCGGCTGGGCACAGTATGCGCGTGCCATTGAACAAGCGGGTGCAGACGGACTTGAGATCAACCTGTATTTCATCCCGACGAGCTTAAGCATGACGGGTGCGAAAGTGGAGCAACGCTACGTCGACATTCTACGTGACGTGAAGAACACAGTCCGTATCCCAGTGGCGATGAAGCTCAGCCCTTTTTTCAGTGCCCCAGCGGAAATGGCACGTCGCCTCGCCGAAGCCGGTGCAGACGCCTTGGTGCTGTTCAATCGCTTCTATCAACCCGACTTAGATCTCGAATCGCTCGAAGTGGTCCCGCACCTGGTATTGAGCGATTCAGATGAGCTGCGTTTACCGCTGCGCTGGGTCGCCATCTTGTTTGGTCGTCTCAAGGCCGATCTCGCCATCACCAGTGGGGTGCACACCGCGCAGGATGTCCTAAAAGGTCTGATGGCAGGTGCGAATGTGACGATGATGACTTCGGCATTGCTCAAGCACGGCCCGCAGCACTTGCAGCATGTCGTGAATGACATGACCCAGTGGCTGGAGCAGCATGAATACGAATCGGTCAAGCAAATGATCGGCAGCATGAGCCAGAAGAACGTGGCTATGCCCGAAGCATTTGTCCGCGCCAATTACATGAAGGTATTAGATTCATGGACACCTGCAGCAATGCAGGCTCGTATCAATTCGTCTATGACATTTGATGACGATCAGGTCATTTCTGAGAGGTAGGGCAATGGATAAGAACGATAAGCGATTCAAGCTGCTGGATGCGACAATGCGCCGACACGGCTATCAAGCCAATGCACTGATCGAAAGCCTACACACGGCACAGCAAGCATACGGCTTTCTGGACGAAGACGTGTTGCGCACCGTGGCGCATGCGCTAAAACTGCCGCCCAGCAAGGTCTATGGCGTCGCCACATTCTATAACTACTTCACCCTCAAGCCACAAGGCGAGCATACCTGTATCGTATGTATGGGCACCGCTTGCTATATCAAAGGCGCAGCGCATATATTGGCCGCCTTCGAGCAGGGATTGCATATTAGGCCTGGCATGACGACACCCGACAATAAAGTATCGCTATTGCAGGCACGCTGCTTTGGTTCATGCGCGCTTGCGCCTGTGATCACATTGGATGGGCAGGTGGTGGGGCAGACCACGCCTGAAGCAGTCATGGCCCATGTCGAAGAATGGTTACCGCAACTTGACGCAGAAACCAACGGTTAGAGGAAACCACGCTATGAATCAAGATGAACTGCGCAAAGCCACTGAGGTCGAACAACAAGCCCAAGCCAAGTTTCAACATCATGTGCACGTCTGTACAGGTTCGGCATGTGCTGCGTTGAACGCTGTGCAATTAGAAGCCGCGCTCAACCAAGCATTGGTGCAACACGGCTTGCAAAAAACCTGTCAAGTGAAACCCGTGGGCTGCCCGGGCTTGTGCGCGATTGGGCCACTTGTGAAAGTGGAGACAATGGGCGATAAACAACCGGCAGCGGATAGCCCGTCATCAGTCGTCCGTCATCCGCCAACTGTTCTCTATCAAAAAGTTACCCCACAAGATGCCCCCGATATCATCGCCAGCCTGAACAACAAGCCGCTAGATCGACTTGCCTACGCCACCGATCAGCCATTCTTCACCCGTCAGCTCAAGATCGTCCTGGAAAACTGCGGTGAAATTGACCCAGATCGGATTGAGGACTGCATCGCGCATGGTGGCTACTGGGCCGCGCTCAAAGCATTGACCGAAATGACGCCGCAACAAGTGATTGAGACGATCACAAAATCCGGGCTGCGCGGGCGCGGTGGCGCAGGCTTTCCAACTGGTTTGAAGTGGGCAACGGTGGCGAAGTCGCAGCGCGCACCCAACCGTTCTGGTCAAGACAGGGATGAGGCAGATAAGTTCGTCATCTGCAATGGCGACGAAGGCGACCCAGGCGCCTTCATGGACCGCAGTGTCATGGAGGGCGACCCACACCGTGTAATTGAAGGCATGCTCATCGCGGCCTATGCGGTGGGTGCAACGCAGGGCTATATGTATGTGCGCGCCGAATATCCGCTCGCGGTGAAACGCCTTAAGACAGCGATCCGTCATGCTACACGTGCCGGTTTTCTCGGCAAAAATATTTGTGGCACTTCATTTAACTTTGACATTGATATCCGGCTGGGCGCAGGAGCATTTGTGTGCGGCGAAGAAACCGCACTTATGGCATCCATCGAAGGCAATCGGGGCACGCCACGCCCACGCCCACCCTACCCTGCTGAAGCTGGGTTGTGGGGTTGTCCCACTTTGATCAACAATGTCGAGACTTTTGCCAATATCGCCCCCATCATCAAGCATGGCGCGGATTGGTTCGCCTCGATTGGCACCGAGAAAAGCGCGGGCACGAAGGTGTTTGCCTTAGTTGGTCAAATCGCGAACGCTGGGCTGATCGAAGTGCCGATGGGCATCAGCCTGCGCGAGATTATCTTCAGCATTGGGGGAGGCGTACCCGATGGCCGCACCTTCAAGGCGGTGCAAACTGGCGGACCCTCAGGGGGCTGTATTCCTGAACAATTTCTCGATATGCCGGTGGACTACGAATCGTTGAACACGGTCGGAACCATTATGGGTAGCGGCGGCATGATCGTGATGGACGACAGTACCAACATGGTGGATGTGGCAAAGTTCTATATGGAATTTTGCATGGATGAAAGCTGCGGCAAATGTGTGCCCTGTCGCGTGGGCACAACTCAAATGTATCGCTTGCTCAGCAAGTTCTCGACAGGGACTGCGACGAAGGCCGACCTTGCTAAACTCGAAGGGCTGTGCGATTTGGTAAAGCATACTAGCCTGTGTGGCTTGGGCCAGACCGCGCCTAACCCAGTGCTAAGTACCTTACGCTATTTCAGGCATGAATACGAGGACAAGATTAGAGATTAGAGATCGTGCAAGGTGACACTATGTCAAAAACCCTTACTATCAATGGCCAACCTATCAGTGCCCGCGACGACGAGACACTTCTTGAAGCCGCACGTGATGCGGGCATTTATATCCACACGCTCTGCCACTTGGATGGCTTATCAGATATAGGCGCATGCCGCTTATGCTTGGTCGAAATTGGGGGCAGCAACAAGCTGCAACCGGCCTGCGTGACAAAAGTGCAAGAAGGCATGGACGTACAAACAGATACTGATCGACTAAAAGAGTATCGTCGGCAATTGGTCGAGTTGCTGTTTGCCGAGCGCAATCATGTGTGTTCGGTATGCGTGGCCAATGGCAACTGTGATTTGCAGGATCAGGCCATCGCTGTTGGTATGGATCATGTCCGCTACGACTATCTCTTCCCCACTGAGTCAGTGGATTTGACGCATGAGCTCTTTGGCATGGACCATAACCGCTGCATTCTGTGCCAACGGTGCGTGCGTGCCTGTGATGAGATTGAGGGTGCGCATGTGTGGGATGTGTCGGGTCGTGGTATCAAGACGCATGTCATCACCGAATTGCATGACCCCTGGGGCGAGGCACCCAGTTGCACATCATGCGGTAAGTGTGTGATGGCCTGCCCAACCGGTGCCCTCTTCAAGCAAGGTTCAACGGTGGCTGAGATGGCGAAAGACCGCAGCAAGTTGACATTCTTGAAAAACGCACGGGAGAAGAAGATATGGAACTTGTAAATAGCGGCAATCCAGTGGAGGACAGTCGTCCACCCGCGAAACGTGCCGATCGGCTTAGAATGGCAACGGTCTGGCTGGGCGGTTGCTCTGGTTGTCATATGTCATTTCTTGATTTGGACGAATGGTTATTCGACCTAGCAGCCCAAGTCGATATCGTGTTCAGCCCGCTCGCCGATGTGAAGGAATTTCCTGAGGGTGTCGATGTGACATTGGTGGAGGGTGCGGTGGCGAACGAGGACAACCTCGCGCTAATCAAGAAAGCGCGTGCCTCCAGCAAGCTACTCATCTCGTTTGGGGATTGTGCAGTGACCGGCAACGTGACCGCCTTGCGCAATACACTCGGTGATGACAATGTTGCCGTGGTTCTGGCACGTTCATATCAGGACGTTACAAACCTCAATCCACATCTGCCTGATGAGCATCCCATCGTACCGCCGTTGCTTGCACAAGTTCTACCTGTTCACGCCGTCGTACCAGTAGACATATATCTGCCGGGCTGTCCGCCGCCAGCAGCGCGTATCCGCGCCTTGCTGGAACAAGTGCTCGCTGGCCAACCTCTCAAACTGGAAGGTCGCGAGATGTTGAAATTTGGTTAACCTCATGGCACAAACAATTTTGATTGACCCGGTCTCCCGTATCGAAGGCCATGCCAAAATCACGATATACCTTGACGATGCCGGTCAAGTGACCGATGCACGTTTTCATGTGACCGAGTTTCGCGGCTTTGAGAAGTTTTGCGAAGGACGACCGCTGGCCGAGATGGCGGGCATTACTGCGCGAATATGCGGCATCTGCCCGGTCAGCCATCTACTGGCATCGGCCAAGGCGGGTGACGCGATTCTGGCCGTGGACATTCCACCAGCCGCCAAAAAGCTGCGCCGGTTGATGAACTTGGCTCAGATTGTGCAGTCGCACGCGCTCAGCTTCTTTCACCTCAGTGCACCCGATCTACTGCTTGGTTTTGATAGCGACCCAGCGCAACGCAATGTCTTCGGCCTCATGGCCCAAAAGCCGGATGTCGCACGTGGTGGCATTCGCCTGCGCAAGTTTGGCCAAGATATCATCGAGGCACTCGGCGGCAAGAAGATTCATCCAGCTTGGGCAGTGCCAGGTGGTGTGCGTGAGCCATTGACCGAAGAGAAGCGTCAGCTAATTCAAGCCGGCATCCCTGAAGCCCGTGCCACAGCGATCAGCGCTCTTGGATTTTTCAAGGGCTATCTGGATGCGAACCAGGCCGAGACGGGCAACTTCGGCAATTTTCCCACTTTGTTTATGGGTCTGGTCGGCTCAGACGGATCATGGGAACACTATGATGGATTGCTGCGCATGATCGACAGTCAGGGCGTGGTGCTTGAGAGTGATATCAATCCACAGCACTATATGGATTATCTTGGAGAAGCGGTTGAGGCGTGGTCCTATCTCAAGATGCCATATTACAGACCATTGGGGTATCCCGGTGGAGCCTACCGCGTAGGGCCTTTGGCGCGCATCAACATCTGCAAGACGATGGGGGTGCCGTTGGCAAATATGGAGCTTCGTGAGTTTCGGGATCGTCTAGGCGAGGTATGTTCCTCATCCTTCCAGTATCACTATGCCAGACTGATCGAGATTCTGGGTGCTATCGAGCACATTGATCAGTTGTTGGCTGACCCCGAGTTGCTGTCCAGTCGTCTGCGTGCTGAGGCGGGTATCAACCGGCTTGAAGGCGTGGGAGTGAGTGAAGCACCGCGCGGCACATTGTTTCATCATTACAATGTCAACGCCGATGGACTAATAACAAAGGTGAATTTGTTGATTGCCACCGGTCAAAACAACTATGCGATGAATCAAACCGTGAAACTCATTGCGCAGCATTATATTAGCCCCAGCAACGGCGTAAGTAAGATCAGCGCAGGCATGTTGAATCGGGTCGAAGCCGGGATTCGCGCCTATGACCCCTGCCTCAGCTGTTCGACACACGCCATTGGTCAGATGCCCTTGCTAGTTTCGCTGGTGGATGCAAACGGGACTGTGCTGGACGAGATAAAGCGCGATGAATAAACGCCAGGTAATGCTCAGGCTGGCTCTGATTCTTTTCTGCGAATCACGCGAACTGCACAAAAAGCATTAGCGAGTATTCACGTGCTTCGCAGATTTCAAATAAGCCCGAGCAGATACAAACGTTAAGGTCATTCCGCCGAAATAATTAACGGCCAAGCACGGCTTTGCGTGAGCGGAGCGCATACAAAGTCCCTTCGGGGGCGCGGTCATTTTATTCCGCTGAATGACCAAGGGCGAATTCCTAATTGGTGCCCTAAAGCCGCCCCTTCGACTTCGCGCATAAGAATGCGCTTCGCTCAGGGTGCTTTCGTTGTATATCAATTAGGAATTCGCTCTAAACGTTCAGAATTGCCCACTAAATGTATATCCTTCGTCAGGAGCCTAGTGGGCAGTTATATCGAGTGCATGGATACGGGTTGCGCCAAAACTACTCTTCCAGGGTTTCTCCTCTGGTGATGAGGCTCCGTTAAAACACTTCGGTGGGTTTCTGTTGCTGATTGCTGCTCTTTGCGTCAGTTTCAGTACTTTGCAATTTGCTTTCATCAGGGCGTACCAAAATCACTGCTACATCAGCGTGATGAAGCACTCGATCAGCGACGCTACCAACGACCAATCGTCTCAAACCACCTAACCCGTGCGTCGCCATGACGATGGCATCAGCCTTTGACATCCCGACCACTTCAAGAATCTGGCTGGCTGGATCACCTTTGGCAACCAAGATCGTGGTTGTAATCCCGTTGGCACGCAGCTTAGTAGCCATATTCTCGAGATAGACATGGCAATCGTGGTTAATGCGGGCCTGTAGATCTTCCAGCTCTTGCGGCATCAGTATCTCATCAATCATGATATCGCCTGCACATCGCATGAGTACGACTTCGCCATTTGAACAGGTGGCGATATCCGCGACAATGGGCAAAGCAGATTCGGCCAACAACGAACCATCCAACGGAACAACAATCGTTTTGAACATCGGTTTCCTCCGGAATAATCTGTACCGATTATGAATCGGGCAGCAGACAAACAAGACGGGAAACTAGATGAAGATAGGCTGTCCATCTGACCAGTGCGGTTCTAATCGGTATACGAGTGTGTTGAACGGCATGACGTTGTACAAACATGAGACGATGGTGTTGGTAATCGGGTACGGCAATACGCTACGGAGCGACGATGGCGTTGGTCAACACGTGGCAAACGAAGTGGCTGCGCAGGGCTGGCCCGGCGTAGAGAGCCTTGCAGTGACCCAATTGTCACCCGAACTGGCTAGCGACATAGCTCAAGCCGTCTTGGTCATCTTTGTCGATGCCGTCACATCCGAGGCAATACACGCTGTTCAAGCGATAGAGATAACGACCCGGGTTTCTGGTACAGGAGTTATGACCCATCACGCCACACCACAGGGGTTAATGGCGCTGGCGGGCACGCTATATGACAAGCAACCGCGCGCCATACTGATATCGGTACCAGGGACTGACTTTGGATTAGGTGAGAAGCTTTCGCCGCTTGCTGCTCAGGGTGCTGAGATGGCATTACGCCTGATCGGATTTCAAGTAGTCAAGTGGGCAAGCCTTTGCAGTTGCCGCGCGTCCTGCCCGGCCAACGCTGAGATAGCCAACTGAGCAGTGGCAAGCGCGACACACGCGGGCTGAAACAGGCGGCGTGTATCGCTATAGAATTTTGCAACGATCGTGGAGAATATGATGAACCTAAACACAACCTATCTCGGCCTAGCCCTGAAGAACCCGATTGTGGCTTCGGCGTCGCCACTCTCGCATACATTGGACGGCATCAAGAAGCTCGAAGATGCGGGGGCCGCCGCAGTAGTGATGTACTCGCTATTTGAAGAGCAGACCAGTCAGAGATTGAAACTCGCACAAAAGTATCGTCCCAGTGACGACATGGACAGCGACAAGGAAGTTTTACGCTATTTCCCGAATGTCAACGACTACAGTGTCAATTCCGAGGCCTATATCGAGCAGGTTCGACAAGCTAAGTCCGCCTCGAGTATCCCTATCATAGGCAGCCTCAACGTCACTTCGACAGGTGACTGGCTGGACTATGCATATTGGATTGAACAGGCTGGAGCCGATGCGTTGGAGCTCAACGTATATTACGTGCCAACCAAGATTCGCATGACGGGTGCGCGGGTTGAGCAGCGCTTTGTCGAGGTATTGAAAGCGGCCAAACAGCGCGTCCACATTCCCATTGCCATGAAACTCACACCATTCCTCAGCGCACCTGGCGATATGGCCCGTCAACTTTCAGAGAATGGGGCCGATGGGTTGGTGCTATTCAATCGCTTCTATCAACCTGATATTGATCTGGATAGCATGACTGTAATACCGCGTGTCTCGCTTAGCACATCGGAGGAATTGCGCTTGCCTTTGCGCTGGACGGCGATTCTCTACAAGCAGATACGCGCCAATCTTGCCATCACTACTGGCGTTCACTCCCACACCGACGTGTTGAAAGCGTTGATGGCTGGCGCGCAGGTTACGATGATGGCATCGGCACTACTTTTACACGGGGTCGATCATATCCAGACCGTGTTGCGCAACCTGAATGCCTGGCTGGATCGGCGTGGTTACGATAGCTTGACCATGCTGATAGGCTCCATGAGCGAAATGGATGTCGTTGCACCCGAGGCATTTGAACGCGGGAGTTATATCAAGGCCATTAGTGGCGATTCACAGCTTGGGTATTTTTAATCTGCGCTAGATCAATTTCGATACCGAGCGTAGAACCACTTCTTCGCCAGCTCCGAGGCCAGTAGATACAGCAGCGTAATCGCGAGCAACAGGGCCATAAAACCAAGTGGCAATGGCACAAACCCAAACAAGGCACCTAAAGCAGTGTAGGGCAGAAAGATTGTGGTGCCTGCGACAACTAGGACAGATGTAGCCAGTATCGCGCTGGGCTTACTTTGGAAGAAGGGGCGGCGGGTGCGCACCACAATAGTGATGAACAACTCCGTCATCAATGACTCGATAAACCAACCCGTTTGAAACTCGGCTGCATTCGCGCGCATGTAGAAGAGTAATACCCCAAAAGTCAAATAGTCAAAGATCGAGCTGACCAGACCAAACACGATCATAAAGTTGCGAATGAAAACGATGTCCCACTTTCGAGGCTGATCTACAAGCTCATGATCCACGCTGTCTGTTGCAATCGTCATCGATGGCAAATCTGAAAGAAAGTTATTGAGCAAAATTTGTTTGGGCAGTAGCGGCAAAAATGGCAAAAACAATGATGCGCCCGCCATGCTGAACATGTTGCCAAAGTTGGCGCTGGTGGTGGTGAACATATATTTCAAGGTATTGGCGAAGGTGACTCGACCATCACGCACACCCTGCACCAACACATTTAGGTCATGTTCCAACAGCACAATATCAGCTGCCTCCTTGGCCACATCTACCGCACTCGCGACCGAGATGCCCACGTCAGCTGCGTGCAAGGCAGAGGCGTCGTTGATGCCATCCCCCATGTAACCTACCACGTTACCCGTCTTGCGCAATGCAAGCAAGATACGTTCCTTTTGATTGGGCTCGACCTCCGCAAAGACATCCACACTATTGACACGTTGGCGCAATGCCTCGTCGCTCAAATGTTGTAATTCCGGGCCTGTCAACAAGTTGGGGGACGACAACCCCACTCGTGCGCTGACAGACTCGGCCACATGCTGATTGTCGCCAGTGATGATCTTGAGAGACACACCCAGTTTCTTTAGCTCACGCAATGTGTTAGCGATACCAGCTTTGATCGGATCCTCAAGCAGCAGAAAACCTTCGAGCGTCAGATCGTGCTCGTCCTCTTTGTTGATAAGCGGATCACCGGTCACATCGCGTGTGGCAACTGCCAGTACGCGAAAGCCTTGATGGCTGTAGCGTTGGTACAACTGATCGAGTTGCTCGCGAATGCTATCCAGTGCAATTAGCCTCCCTCCGTTGCTGCGCGCTTCGCTACAAACCGGCAACACTTGCGGCACCGCACCTTTGGTAATCATGGTGTGTTGCGAATCTTTTTCCGCAACAATGCTCAACCGCTTGCGAATAAAGTCGTAGGGCACTTCATCAATTTTTTTGTAAAGCGCACGATCAGCCTCGAACTGCTTTAACTCGCGAATGGCAGTATCGATTGGGTTGACAAAACCTGACTCAAAACTGGCGTTGAGGTAGGCCAAGCGCATCACCTGCTCGGATGTATTGCCATTGACGTCGATCGCGCCAGCCAGCTTCACCATACCTTCCGTTAGCGTACCGGTCTTATCACTACACAGCACGTTCATGCTGCCAAAGTTTTCGATAGCAGCCAGACGCTTGACAATGACCTTCTTCTTCGCCATCCGCTGAGCACCATTGGCCAGCGTGATGCTCACGATGGCGGGTAGCAGCTCGGGGGTCAGGCCGACGGCCAGCGCGAGTGCAAACAAAAACGAGTCCACAACCGGTTTGGCAAAAAACACGTTTATTGCAAAAAGGGCCATCACCAAAATCAGCGTAATCTTGATGAGCATGTCACCAAATATGCGAATGCCGCGTTCGAACTCGGTCTCCGGGGGCCGCAGTTGTAAGCGTGCTGATATTTCACCAAACAATGTTTGGGCACCTGTTTGCACGACAATGGCCTTAGCGGTCCCACTGACCACATGCGTGCCTTGAAACAGCATATTTGTGCGACGAGCAAGTGGTGTATTTTCAGGCAAGACCCCCACATGTTTCTCAGCCGGATAACTTTCTCCCGTTAATGTCGCTTCATCCACAAACAAGTCTTTCTCTTCCAGCAACACACAGTCAGCAGGAATGGCACCCCCGGCCGACAGCAAGACCACATCACCTGGCACCACTTGCTCAAAAGGAATCTCGCTGTTTGCACCATCGCGCAGTACGATCACCCGCGTCTTGATGATATCCAGCAATTTGGCCACGGCATTGGTTGCTCGGTATTCCTGAAAAAACCCAAGCAGCGTGCTGAGTAACACTACGCTCAGTACAATCAACGCGTCTGTCGTCTCGCCCAAGAAGAACGACAGGCCCATCGCAAAAATAAGGAGAAGCACCAGCGGACTTTTAAGCTGATTTACCAGCAGCGAAAACGGCGTTATTTGAGATTTGGCACGGCTCATGTTTAAGCCATGCGCTTTAAGTCGTCGTTCGGCATCAAGAGTGCTGAGACCGCCCGACGTGGTACCAAGCTGCGCCAATAAATTATTGGTAGGAATACCCCAAAATTGGGTCATTACGCTCTAGCTTAACACTCCGGACGGGAAATACAACATCATACTGCGCAGACCAAGACTGGTCAGGTGACTAGCATCAATCCGCACCGATGCACAGTGAACGATCCAAACCGTGCGATTAAGCTGTGTCGACACGAAATGCGTGTTATCAGTCTCTGGCTGTACGACACTATGGAGCAATGACCATGACAGACTATCTCGTCCTGGATTGGATGACGCCGCATCCAATCACCATCACCCCTCAAACCACATTCCATACGCACCTGTTTAAAAAATGGTTGGGTGTCCAACGGGCTAGTCGCCCAGCGACTCGGGTTTGTGTAGCAAGCCGTGCCGCACGGCCAATGCCACCGCTTCTATGCGATTGGTGACGTTGAGCTTAGACAGGATCGCGCTGACGTGAAACTTGATGGTAGATACACTCAAAATAATGCGCTTGGCAATCTCATTGTTATTCAGGCCCTCCACCATCAGTGCCAGCACTTCGCGCTCGCGTTCCGTCAGATCGTCACCGGGCTGCGGCTCACGGTTGAGAATGTGGATCAGAGCGTCAGCCGCTTCAGGGGCGAGCGTGCGTTTGCCATGCTGTGCCGCACGCACAGCTTTCACAAGATCATCGGCAGACACATTCTTGAGTAAGTAACCGATTGCTCCCGCCTGCAATGCCCGTTGCACCAGATCATCGCTTTCAAAACTAGTCAACGCAATGATTTTGGCATCCGGATGACGCTCACGAATCTTGATGATCGCCGCAACACCGTCCATATGGGGCATCATCATGTCCATCAACACCACGTCTGGTTTGCAATGCTCATACATTAGCACTCCGGCCTCACCGTCGGGGGCCTCGCCCGCAAGTTGCATATCCGCATATGCTGCCAATAACGATGCCAATCCCCTGCGCACCATAATGTGATCGTCTACTACCAGCACGCTTGTTGGTTTTACATTCGTCATCTTTCATTACTCCATGTCACTAGCACATCGGTCCCCGTGCCAGCTTCACTTTCAATATGCAGTTTGGCACCCATTTCGTCCGATCGTTCGCGCATGATTCTCAGACCTAAATGCGTGCCATCAATCCCGGCAAAGACAAAACCCCACCCATCGTCATGTATCAGCATCATCGAATTACGCGGCAGCAAACTAAGTTGCACACTGGCTGCGGATGCTTGGCTGTGCTTGGCGATATTATGCAGGGCCTCTTGAGCAATCCGGTAGAACGCAACTTGCACCTCTGCAGGCAACTTGTGCTGTTCGTCGGCAGTCACCTCGATCTTCATCCTACAACGGCTTGCGGTGGACTCAGCCAACTGCTTGATCAGGTCACTGAGTTTGTTGTCAATCAATGCATTAGGTCGCATCTCCAAGAGCAGTGAGCGCATCTCTGCCAATGCTCCACGTGTCAGCAAGCGAATATCCTCCAGCTGTTGCTCGCCCTTCTCGTGGTTTTCTCGCCATAGCTTCGGCAGCACATCGGCCATAATGCTGGCTGAAAACAGCGACTGTGTCACCGAATCATGCAGGTCGCGCGCCAGACGATTGCGTTCGTTCAGAATCGCAAGCTGGTTGGACTTTGTGTGCGCCTCATCTTCGAGTCTTTTGCGCTCACTCACATCACGCAACATGACAACGAAGATCATTCGCTCGCCGTCTTGCAATTTAGTGATACCCGCCTCTGCAGGGAACTCGCTGCCATCCCGACGTAAGCCAAGCACCGTTCGGCGTTCACCCATCCGACGTGATGCATCCGGCCCATGCGCAAAACTACTGACATGATATTGATGGGCTGCCACAAATCGAGCCGGAATAATCAAATCAAGGGGTTTTCCAGATACTTCCGCAGCGCTATACCCAAACAAGAGCTCAGCACCCCGGTTGAATTCCAGGATGCATTGAGCCCCATCCACCGCAATGATGGCATCGGATGTGACGTTGAAGAGCTCGGTCGACATCACCGCCGTCAAGCCTGTGTTCATATCAAGCTTGATTATATGAGCATCACAACGACTCAGACTAGTCACGTGGCCAATACAAGACAAGCCGCAACGATGTTCCGCCGTCAATTGGTGACTGCTTTGGGCGTGCGGCTATGGCAGTAAAGGCGTATGGCTAAATAAAACCAACAGGTCAAAACGGCTTTCAGTCAGCGCAAAAGCTGCTGAAATACCAGGTTTCAGTATGTCAGAACCTTAAGACTTAGTTGGTTTTATTTAGTATTGATTGAGCACGAGATCAGCGTCGATTGAGTTTTTTCTCGGCCGCAATGATCTGTTTCTTTGCCCGCACAAGCGCATCCGGATTTAGGCTGATCGAGTCAATGCCAGCCTTGACAAGAAAGGCGGCAAATTCAGGATAATCCGAAGGTGCTTGCCCACAGATGCCTACTTTGCGTCCATGCTTGTGCGCAATCTTGATCAGGTCGGCGCACGCCTGTTTCACCGCTGGGTTGCGCTCGTCGAATAGCGGTGCCACCCGTTCACTGTCACGATCTACACCCAAAATGAGCTGGGTCAGATCGTTCGAGCCAATCGAGAAACCATCAAAGACTTTGCAGAATGCTTCGGCCAGTATGATGTTGGATGGAATTTCGGCCATTACATAGACTTCCAGGCCATCTTTGCCCTTTACCAAACCACCCTCACCCATCGTTTGTAACACCTTGACGCCCTCTTCTGGGGTTCGACAGAAAGGTACCATCACCTTCAGGTTTTTCAGCCCAAAGATATCGCGCACTCGTTTGACCGCGGCCACTTCCAGCATAAAGCCTTCCTTGTACTCCGGATGATAATAGCGGCTGGCACCGCGCCAACCCAACATCGGGTTGTCCTCATGCGGTTCAAAGGCGCTGCCTCCGATTAAATGGGCGTATTCATTCGTTTTGAAATCGCTGAAACGCAGAATCACTGGCTTGGGCCAGAACGCCGCTGCCAACGTGCCAATGCCCTGCGCCAATTTGTCGATGAAGTATTCGCGCTTGTCAGCGTAACCAACGGTCATCTTCTCGATCTCGCGTTGCACCTGAAGGGAAAGCGTCGCAAAGCGTGTCAGCGCCAGCGGATGGATACGCACCCAACTCGCAAAGATGAATTCCATACGCGCCAGACCCACACCATCGTTTGGCAGCTGGGCCAGTTTGAACGCCTGTTCCGGATCGCCGATATTGCTCATCACTTGCGTTCGAGTCGCAGCCAAGCGCGAAGGATCCACTTTATCAATCTTATAGCGTAAGGCCCCATCATAGATCCTTCCAATCTCACCTTCTGCGCATGACACCGTAACTATGCTTCCATTCGATAGCACTTTGCTTGCGTCATGGGTGCCAACCACGGCTGGGATGCCCAGCTCACGCGACACGATCGCCGCATGGGAGGTGCGGCCACCGCGATCGGTCACAATCGCGCTGGCAATCTTCATGATGGGTTCCCAGTCAGGGTCAGTGATCTCGGTGACAAGCACCTCGCCTGCTTTGAAAGTGCTCATCGTCTTTGGATCCTTGATCACATGCACTGCACCAGTCGCGATCTTCTCACCAACCGGTAGTCCCTCGATCAGCACCGTACCCTTCTCTTTGAGTGAGTACATCTGCAAAGTAGGTGAGGTCTTCATAGCGTGCACAGTTTCGGGTCGGGCTTGCACAATAAACAATTCGCCAGTCTCTCCGTCCCGCGCCCACTCGATATCCATCGGCGTAGGTTGGCCATTCTTGCCAGTGTAGTGCGCTTCAATTGCGACCGCCCAGCGCGCCAGCTGCAATACTTCATCGTCGGTGAGACAGAAGCGTTCACGTTCGGCCAACGGGGTCGGCACATTCTTGAGATGATGGGTTTGTGAATCGTAGATGAGCTTGAACTCCTTCGCCCCCAATCGCTTCCAGATCAGCGGGCGAAAGCCTGCCGCAAGGGTGTGCTTATGCACAAAGAAGTCATCGGGAATGACTTTGCCCTGCACAATGTTCTCGCCCATACCCCATATGCCGTCGATCATGACCACATCACGAAAGCCGCTCTCTGTGTCAAGAGTGAATATCACACCCGAGCTGGATAGATCACTACGAACAATCTTCTGCACGCCCACGGAGAGGGCCACTTTGTTGTGTTCAAAACCCATATCCACGCGATAGCGAATGGCGCGCGGGGTATAGAGGCTGGCGTAGCAGTGCCGCACCGCGTCCAACAGTTCGACCTCACCATGGATGTGTAAAAATGTGGAGTGTGCGCCTGCAAAACTTGCGCCAGGCAAATCCTCAGCCGTCGCGGATGAGCGCACTGCCACGCTAATATCCTCGGTCATATATTCAGCCGAAAGCTGGCGATAGTTGGCAACGATTTGGCCCTCTAAATCTGTGGGGAACTGACCTTTACCAATCAGGTTGCGAATCTTACGGCTGACCCGTTCCAGATCTTCGACACTCTTTGAATCCATCGCCTTCAGTGCTGCCTGCGTCGGCTCAATCAACTCGTTATGGCGCATAAAGTGCCAAAAACCCTCAGCAGTGATGGCAAATCCGTCCGGGATCATCACACCCAAACACGTCAGCTCACGCATCATTTCGCCCAAAGACGCATTCTTGCCGCCGACGATCGGTACATCGCCAATACTGATGTCCTTGAACCACTTCACAAACGACTTCGCAGAGGACTGCGTCGTCAATACACCATTGGGAATAGCGGGGTCGTGCCTCATCGTGCCAACCGCGACACCGATATGCGTCGCAGGTGAACGGCGCTTGTCTTTGGCCTGCTGTCTGGTCGCCGATGGCAGCACAGTTTGGATGGTCTTCATTTGTCTTACTCGATGCCTGCTCCGTCCGTTTGGTCCGAACGATCTTGGCACTAGGCGTCATTTCGACGCTGAATCTTCCGATTTATTGCGGTATACGGTGAGTGTATGAAGCAAGGTCATCGGCTGCGTCATGCTGTCGAGTAGGTGTGGCTTGGACACTTGACCAGTTACTTAACCCCGTGCGAGTGGTGCTTGCGCAATCATCCAATCCGTGAAGCTGGTAGACAAGATAGGCATCACATTAACAAAGAATCAGCAGATGCGCGGCAACTGCTCGCCACTCAGCATATCAACGATACGAACAGTGCCGAGTCTGTTGCGCAGTGTGACGCGGGGTGTTTCGTGGGCAGTAACGCGCGCGCCGACATAGCCAATTACTGCTGCATCCTTGCTGACCGCCTGGGACTGCATAATCTGCAATGCACGCGCTTGCGCAGCAGCAGGTACAAATGCGACGAAACGCCCCTCGCACGCTACATACAATGGATCGAAGCCGAGAATCTCGCAGGCCGCCTGAACTTCCTCACGAATGGGTACAGCGCGCTCGTCTATCTGAATATGCATCTGCGCAGAGCCAGCAATTTCGCCCAGCGCACTGGCCAACCCGCCCCGGGTCAGATCGCGCAGACAATGCACTTCGATCCCAGCCTGTATCAGGGATAGCGCAGCATCCGCAACCGATGCTGAGTCACTCTCAATGGTGCTCTCGAACTCAAGCCCCTCACGCACGGCCATGATCGCCATACCGTGTCGCCCAATATCGCCACTGCTAATAACGACATCCCCAGGTTGAATGTGCTGTGGCCCAATCGAGAGGCCATGGTCGATCACGCCAATACCCGCTGTGTTGATAAATATGCCGTCCGCCTTGCCACGCTCTACGACCTTCGTATCACCGGTTACGACATTTACGCCCGCGGCCTGCGCAGCATGTTGCATGGACTGTGTCACACGCCATAATGTCTCCATCGGAAAGCCTTCCTCAATCACAAAGCCGGCACTGAGATAGAGTGGACGCGCTCCGCACATGGCCAAATCGTTCACCGTGCCATGCACGGCCAGCGAACCAATATCCCCACCGGGGAAGAAGATCGGCTTGACAACATAAGAGTCTGTGCTGAACGCCAAACGCGCACCGCCCACCTGCAACGCTGCACCGTCGTGCTGTGCATCCAAAGCCGTATTACTAAACGCCGGACGAAACATCCGGTCAATCAATTGCTGCGTCAATTTGCCACCACCACCGTGCGCCAGCAACACGTTGGGGTAGTCGCTGATCGAGATCGGACACGAGGGAGTGAAATCAAAATTAAGCATGATGACGATACCTGTAATAAGCCGCACACGCCCCCTCGGACGACACCATGGGCGCACCCAACGGGCGATCTGGTGTGCAACGTGTGCCAAAGGCTGGACACTGATCTGGTTTCTTGACACCCTGCATCACCAGCCCAGCAATGCATTCGCCAGGTTCGTTGATGACGTGATCAGCCAAGTCGAAGCGCCGCTCCGCGTCGAACTCGGCGTACGCTGGGCGTAAACCCAATCCGCTGCAGTCGATCTCACCAATCCCACGCCACCGGCGCGGGACCACCTCAAACACTTTGCGGATTAAGTCCTGCGCGTGTGTGTTGCCGTTACGTTGCACCGCTCGGGCGTATTGATTCTCAACCTCGGCCCGGTTCTGTTCCAGTTGGCTGATACACATGTGCACACCCTGCAGAATATCGAGTGGCTCAAACCCAGTCACCACAATCGGCACGCGATATTTGTCTGCCAACGGCTCATATTCGCGGTAGCCCATCACTGTGCACACATGACCAGCTGCCAGAAAGCCCTGCACCTGGTTCAACGCCGAGCCGAGAATCGCCTCCATCGCCGGCGGCACCAACACATGCGACACTAAGAGCGAGAAGTTATCGACCTGGCGCTGTTTGGCCTGATACACAGACATGGCATTGGCGGGTGCGGTGGTTTCGAAGCCTACGGCGAAGAAGACAACCTGCCGGGTCGGGTTCGCCTGTGCCAGCTTAAGCGCATCGAGTGGGGAATAGACGATGCGAACATCTCCGCCACGAGCTTTTGCCAGAAGCAAATCATGCTGGCTGCCAGGTACGCGTAGCATGTCACCAAACGAGCACAATATGACCTCGGAGCGTCCAGCCAACTCAATGGCCTTGTCGATCAGTTCGATGGGCGTCACACACACCGGACAACCGGGCCCATGCACCAAGGTGATCTCTTTGGGCAGCAACTCATCCAAACCAAATTTGACAATTGCGTGAGTCTGCCCACCACAGACCTCCATGATTGTCCATGGCCGTGTGGTGATCTGGCGGATGGCACGTGCAAGTTGATGCACCTGTTCGGCATCCCGATATTCGTCGAGGTATTTCACGCTAATCCTCCGTCATTTTCGATAGGCGGACTTGGCGTGTGCAATTCCTCTAACTCACCCATCTCGCGAAGATAGTCAAACACACGCTGCGCTTCGACCTCATCCAAACGATTGATCGCGAATCCGACATGGACAATCACATAGTCACCAACCTCAGCTTCTGGTGTGTATGCAAGGTTAACCTCTTTGACAATACCCCCGAAGTTGACCTTGCCCGTGCACATGAATGGATCATTTGGCACTACGTGAATACTCATCAGTTTGCCGGGAATGGCAAGGCACATACTGGCTCCTCCTGTAACTTCAATCGACCGATCACCGCTTGACCCAGCGCGATACCACCATCATTTGGGGGAATGCGCCGATGCCAATACGGGTCAAAACCACCCGCACGCAGTTGTGCGACAACACGGGCGAGCAAATACTCGTTTTGGAAGCAACCACCGCTGATCACAACTTTTCGCTCACCAACCCGCTCAGCAACGCTGATAATCATTTGGGCCAGCGCATTGTGGACCATGGCTGAAATATGGCTGACTGGCACACCATTCGCCACGTCCGCTATAACGGCCCGAATCATCGGCTCCCAATCCACTACATTGTCAACATTCAAATCAAATGGATAAGCCTCTTCGGTGCAATAGCCAGCGATGGCATGTTCCAACAACATGGCCGCCTGGCCCTCAAAACTGGTGCGTTCGCTCAAGCCAACCAATGCAGCAATGGCATCGAACAGCCGACCTGCGCTGGATGTGATGGGCGAATTGATACGCTGTGTCAACATCCGCCAGATCGCTGCGGTGTGTTGCCAATGCGCCGGTGCCGTAAGCCCTATGGCATGTAATAGGCCAAGTGCCGATCGATATGGCTCGCGCGACGCAGCTTCCCCGCCAGGCAGTCGGAACGATCGCAGATGGGCCACTCGTTCGAAGCGGCTACCGTGGGTCAACAGGAACTCGCCGCCCCAAATCGACCCATCCGGACCGAAGCCAGTGCCATCCCAGGCCACACCCAACACCCGCGCTTTTGGGTCAAGCGCGTTGTCGACCCTACATGACACGATATGAGCATGATGATGCTGCACTTGAATCAGTGTGTGGCCATGCGTCTGAGCATATACTTCTGCAAACTCAGTGGATCGGTAGTCTGGGTGCATGTCGCACACCACCGCGCATGGCTCAGCCTCATATAGTTTGATGAAATGTTCGCAAATCTGCTGGAAGGCTTCGCTTGAAGCCAGTGTCTCCAAATCACCGATATGCTGGCTTATAAAAACGTTGTCGTCTTTGGCAAGCGCGATCGTGTTCTTCTGATGCGCGCCGACCGCCAAGAGAGTAGCGCCACCTTGACGCAGGTGGATGGGTGCAGGGGCATAGCCACGCGCGCGCCGTAACAGCATACTCTGGCCCAGCGTAACCCGTGCGACTGAATCATCAACCCGTTGCGCAATGGGTCGGTTGTGAACCAGGAAGACATCGGCGATGCCGTGCAGACAGATCAATGCCTCACGCTCGTCTACGCAAATGGGCTCATCGGAACGATTCCCGCTGGTGGCAACGATGGGGAAACCTAACTCCGCCATCAACAAGTGATGCAGCGGCGTGTAGGGCAACATGCCCCCGAGGGTTGGGTTGTCACGTGCTACTGACGGACTAATAGCGCACCCATCGCGGCGTTGCAGCAGCACAATGGGTGCTTCGGATGAAGTGATAAGTTTCTCTTCTGCCTCGCTTATATGGCAGTAATCACGGGCCATTGCCAGCGACGGAAACATCAGCGCGAGCGGTTTATCGGGTCGATGTTTGCGCAGGCGCAACATTTGCACCGCTGCATCATTGCGTGCATCAACGATAAGCTGAAACCCACCCAACCCTTTGAGCGCTACGATTGCACCCCTACGCACCGCGTTCGCCGCAGCTTGAAGCGCCTCAGCATGGGTTGCAATAACATCACCTCGTTCGTCCCACAATTCAAGATGCGGTCCACAGGTTGGACAAGCGATGGGCTGAGCATGGAAGCGCCGGTCAAACGGGTTCTCGTACTCGGTACGACAGGCCTCACACAGCTGGAAGGACCCCATCGTTGTATTGGGTCGATCATAGGGTAGCGCAGTAATAATGCTGAAGCGTGGACCGCAATGTGTGCAATTAGTGAATGGGTAGCGGTAACGTCGGTTGGATGGATCAAATATCTCATGCACGCAGTCATCGCACGTGGCCAGGTCGGGTAGCACGCATGTCGTCTTCTCGCCAGAGTTATCGCTGGGTTTAATGATGAACTCCTCGAAACCAGCGTCTAGCAAGCTGGATGAGACAAGGTGGTCAATCTGTGCATGCGCTGGGGTTTCAGATTGCACCCGACGCAGAAACCCTTCTACGTCTGTATGACAGCCCTCAACCTCAATCGAAACACCCTGTGGCGAGTTGTTTACCCACCCTGTGAGACCCAGCTCTTTTGCCAAGCGATATACAAAGGGTCGGAATCCGACACCCTGGACTGCACCGCCGATCTCCACATGTGCACGCATTTCACTCAACCTCTACCTGCCCAAGGCCAATATCTTTACCCTGGATGACGCTGGTCGTGAAACTGTGACAATGTGGGCATTCGAAATATATTTCGTCAGCGTATTCAGGCTCGAATTCAAACTGACAATTGGGGCAACATACTCTGACTGGAATCATCTCGATCTCAAGCTGCGCGCCTGCGGCAATGGTGCCACGAGTCATGGCGGCGAAGCCCATGCGCAAAACATCTGAGTCTGCGCCAGCAGCAGCACCCACCCGCAAGGTCAAGCGATCAATACGTTCAGCACCAACGCGACACGCTTCACTTAGTGCCGTCTGAAGGGCCGTTTCCATCAAACCCAGCTCATGCATAGCGACCTCCTACTTCATTACCATTACCATTACCAATCCCTATCTCAGCCCAGATTTGAATTTGAAACCGACCTGCCCCGTCAATGAGACCGGACAGGTCGGTGTTTCTATGTTTCAATCTTTCAAACTGAATATCTATAGGCTATGACAGTGCTTTTGCACTGCCAACCAACTATTATCAGGGTGCTGTCACGGTGAGCTCGGTCTTCATACCCAATGCCAAGTGATCAACATTGTTTTCTTTAGTATTACATGCCAGCCAATATTTCCCAGGCTTGTCGAGCTTCCATACCAATGTTGCGGTCTTGCCGGGAGCAATGTTTTCTACCTCAGCTTTTTCACCATTGGATTCAAACGGCTCATCCATTGCACCTACATTTTCAATCGCCAGTTCATGCGTGATTACGCCAGCGTTTGTGATGATTAGTTTTACATCGCCTGCTGAAACACTCGGTCTATCAACTGCGACAGAGAACTCCTTCATGGTGACGTGAACCTCGGATGGCCCAATAGGTTTTGGCCCGGCAGATTTCGGAGCGATGCTGCAACCGCTCAGCGCGAGCGTCACAATAGCAAAGGCAGTTTTCAAAGAGAGTACTTGCATGATTATTTTCTCCTCATTAGTAAATAGACCAGTCAGAATAGGTAGGTGATATCAACTTGGTCTATTGTCGGAGTTCGACGCCAAGAATGGACTAGTCATATGACTAGGTGTCATTTAACTACTCAGTCAAAGATCAAGTCGAGCGGAAGGAAGATTAATTCAACTGGTCAAATAACCAGTGCTATAACCCCACAACAGGCTGGCATCTAAATAATAACTTGGCCGTAGTGTTGAAGCACCAAGATAGAGAAGCCTTTGGAATCAACCTCACTGGTCATAGAGGCCAAGAAGGGTCGAATGTCCGCTTTTCAATCAGGTGATCTATAGCCACGGAGGCTAAACATGAAACCTATCTTCTACACGCCACAGGAGCACAGTAATCGGAAACTATTCGTCGGAGCGATTGTGGGAGCCATCATCGGTACGATTCCCGGTGTTGCACTCGGCAGTTGGGCATTTGGTCTGATCTTCAGCGGAATCGGACTAGTCGTCGGCTTAGTAATGGGAGATCTGTCCTCGATTGATCACGGGGAGCCAGAGCAGCCGTAAGCATCGCGTGATTTTACGCTGCGCAATTTGTAACTGTTATGGACCATTTTCAAGGTATTGCTACCAAACATGGGCTTGAGATCTTGCACGATCCACATCTGAACAAAGGCACGGCCTTTAATCAAGATGAGCGTATATCGCTTCGTCTGCAGGGGTTATTGCCACCACGCATTTTCACGTTGCAGGAACAAGTACAACGCGCATTGGAAAACTTGCGCCGAAAAACCAGCGGCCTTGAAAAGTATATATTCCTAACATCGCTTCAGGAGCGCAACGAGACGCTGTTCTATCGCCTGGTTATTGATCATTTGGAAGAAGCTCTGCCGCTTATCTACACACCGACGGTTGGCCAAGCGTGTCAGGAATATGGGCATATTTTTCGCAGGCCAATGGGAATGTATATCACCAAGAATGATCGTGGTTGCATATCTGAGATTTTGGCCAATTGGCCATGTCAGGATGTGCGTGTCATAGTAGTAACTGACGGTGAGCGCATTTTGGGATTGGGTGACCTCGGTTCGGACGGTATGGGCATTCCAGTCGGCAAATTGTCACTGTATGTGGCCTGCGCGGGTATCCATCCCAGCCAATGCTTGCCAATCATGCTCGATGTCGGAACGAACAATGAGGCATTGCTCAATGACCCCTTATACATTGGCTTGCCAGAGAACCGACTACGTGGAGTCGTCTATGACAAGCTTGTGGAAGAGCTCATCAATGCCGTTCAGGCGCGTTGGCCCAAAGCACTCATTCAGCTTGAAGACTTTGGCAATAGCAACGCTTTCCGCCTGTTGAACTTGTATCGCAGCCGGGCCTGCCTGTTTGATGACGACATTCAAGGCACCGCCAGTGTGGTCTTGGCTGGATTGTATTCAGCAATGCGCATCACGAGTGGCTTATTGCGTGATCAGCGCTTCTTGTTCTTTGGGGCTGGAGAGGCTGGAATTGGGATCGGCAACTTGATCGTATCGGCTCTCGTCAAGGAAGGGATGAGCTTGACCGATGCGCGCCACGCTTGTTGGTTTTTCGACTCAAAGGGGCTGGTGGTTCAAAGCCGGAGTGATTTGGCCGAGCACAAACAGCCCTATGCGCATGAGCATGCGCCAATTTCAGATCTGCTACAGGCCATTGAAACACTACAACCAACCACCCTCATTGGAGTAGCAGGTATCCCGCGCACCTTTACACAGCCTGTGCTTGAGGCGATGGCACGTTTGAACTCGCAGCCGATTATCCTCGCGCTGTCCAATCCAACATCGCAATCGGAATGCACCGCAGAGCAGGCCTATTTATGGACGAATGGTCGAGCTATCTTCGCAAGCGGAAGCCCGTTTGATCCAGTCACTCTGCAGGGAAAAACTTTCGTCCCTGGTCAAGGCAATAACGCTTATATTTTTCCAGGAGTTGGTTTAGGGGTCGTTGTCAGCGGGGCATCTCGGGTCACTGACGAAATGTTCGCGGTAGCGGCCCAGACACTGGCACAACTGACCACCGCAGAGGACCTAGCCAAAGGACGTATCTACCCGTCGCTGACGCGCATTCGCGAAGTCTCTGCCGCCATCGCCACGGCTGTGGCGGAATTGGCCTACAAACGCGACATCGCTCGGCACGCGCTTCCTGCAAATATCGCAGCATATGTGCGAACTCAGATGTATGAACCAAGCTACTAAATAAAATTGCCGTTGCCAGCACACATGAGCATGGCTGGCAAGTGGCTGGATCAACAACCAAAAATCATTCAATAACAAGGAGTTTAGAAATGACTACACGAGATATTGCAACCAAGGCGATTCAAGTCAATGAAGAAGGATTTATGACGGACCCGAGGGAGTGGACTCCGGATATCGCTGTCGCGATTGCAGCTCCATTCAGCAATAGACTTCGCACCGGGTTGTGACCCATTCAGCGCTTATTCTTGGGAGCGTCAGCGCGATCCAGCGATTGGTCATCCCATGACACAGCATCCTCCGCTGGCTCAAGATGAGTGAAGATGGTCGTATCGGACATGCGGGCATGGATTTGCTGTTCAATTGCTTCAGCCAGATCATGACCCTGCTTCACGCTCCAGGCACCGGGGACAAGGATGTGGAATGAGACAAAACGGCGGTGGCCAGCCATTCGCGTGCGTTGGGCATGAAATGCAATGCCCGCCTGTTGATGTGGTGCTAATACTTCGGCGATCACCGCCTGGTCGGCCGGAGATAGGGCATGATCGAGCACACCATCCGCCGTGTCGCGCATGAGTCGCATACCTGTCCAGATGATGTTGGCCACAACGGCTAACGCAATCAGCGGGTCGAAAGGGAGCCAACCAGTCAGTTGGACCAAGACAACTCCCAGCACAACACCCACTGAGGTCCATACATCGGTGAGTAGGTGATGGGCGTCAGCGATCAGTGTGATCGAACGCAGACGGTGTCCGGCCCGTAACAGCACCCACGCCACCCCGCCGTTGACGAGGGCCGCAATACACGAGACCGCCAGCCCAAGCCAGACGCGTTCCAGAGGTCGGGGATGAAGCAAGCGTTCAGTTGCGGTCGCGCCAATTGCAATCGCCGCGATCAAAATCATGACCCCCTCAGCCGCGCTGGCAAAATACTCCGCTTTGGCATGACCATAGGTATGTTCGCGATCTGCCGGGCGATTGGCCAGCGTCAACGCCCAGACCGCGACCAGGGCCGCCACTAGGTTCACCAACGACTCAAGCGCATCGGAGAGCAAGCCTACCGAATCAGTCAACCAATAGGCGCCGCTTTTCAGCGCGATCGTGATGATTGCAGCACCGACAGACAGCAACGCATAATCACGGGCAATCGATGTCGGTGTTCGGAGGATAGCTTTCGTTTGCATCAGTTATCCCCCGACTTTAGAGCGACGGCTGCCAGCAGCGCCTTGTTGGAGAGCAGGCCAATCCGAAAGAGTGAGTCGTGTTCCGACCGGACCGCAAGCACATGTGCCATTTGTGTAAAGGTCAGCGTTAAGAACACCATCGTCGCCGTCAGTTGTTCCCAAAGAATTCGCCATGGACTTTTGCTCCCGCGCTCGACCAGTTCATTGGGGCCAAATTCAGCAATCAACCCTTAATCACATTTTCGTTATTACGCCCAGCAGCAAAGTCGGTCAGATTATGGATGGTAGTGCTCGCAATTTGGCTGAGTGCTTCATGTGTAAGAAAAGCCTGATGCGCAGTAATCAACACATTGGAGAATGAAGCCAGCCGCACAAAGAGATCATCCAGCACAGTGCGTTGTGACAGATCACGGAAGAACAAATTCTCCTCAACCTCGTACACATCCAGCCCCACCCCGCCGATACGATCAGCTTTGAGTGCCTCCACCAGTGCGTTGGTATCAATCAATTTGCCGCGGCTAGTGTTGATCAACATCACACCAGGTTTCATCAATGCCAACAGCTCAGCATTAACCAGGTGGACCGTCGTCGGGAACAATGGCAGGTGTAGACTGATGACATCCGACTCCGCCGCTAGTTGTGCCAACGGCACGTAGCGTATACCCAACTCAATGCACTTAGGGTTCTCCGCCGAATCATATGCCAGCAAGCGACATCCAAATCCGTGCATGATGCGGGCGAAGACATAACCGATCTTGCCAGTGCCGACAATGCCGACGGTCTTGCCATTAAGGTCGCTACCCACCAAACCATCCAATAGAAAGTTGTGCTCACGCGTGCGGTTGTAAGCGCGATGGGTCTTGCGGTTGAGCGTTTGTAGCAATGCCACTGCATGCTCAGCGACGGCAAAAGGAGAATAGTATCCAACACGCATGGCCGTCATGCGCGTTGTCGCTAACGCATCCAGATCAATATTGTTGTAGCCAGTGGCCCGTTGCACGATAAGACGTACACCCAACGTGTTCAATTCATGCAGAATTGGTGCAGAAGCAATATCGTTGACAAACAAGCAAACCGCATCAAAACCCTCAGCCAAACGTGCAGTCCGGGCATCCAATCCACTCTCCACAAATTCGAGGTTGTGCACACCATTATTGGCCTGCTCCAATGCCGCACGATCATATGGGCGAGTACTATAGACGAGCACTTTCATATAGGCATCATATTAACGTAGAACACCTATTAGTGGTGGGTATTGGACATTGACCGATTACGCCCAGATTTGCTGATCGCGCTCACGCCAAATTGGCGCATTAACTTATGTGCGCGAGTGCTTTCCATATCTGGCCAGACCAGTTTGATAGGCTATAGCGACTAGAACGGGTGCAATTTCTGCAAATATACGTAGGACAAATGCTGATTGTGTTTGGCGCTTGTCTGACATCGAAGAAGCCATTGGCTGATACCGCTTGAAATCGCTAATTGATAAGGTATTTGCAATGGTTTGTCACTCACTCAAGTGATGACACATTCAGGCAGCAATCTAAAAAACCTATGGGATACCGTGTTGTGCGAGCATGCCCAAACTTCATTCGAGCGTTTGACAGAGGCGGATGTGATGCAGATTGATGGCGATGCTGAGCGTTTTTTGTCGCTGTTGCAAGAGCGATACGGGTATACACCCGAACAAGCACAAGAAGCCATGAACACGTTTCTCAATCGCTACAACACCTTTGATAACTCACGGGCTGGGGCAGCCGCAGCGACAGGACACAATCAAGCCTTTAGCGAAGTGTTTTAGTTGAAGCGCACTTTGCGCACCTCCATTTTTGAGATAGGGCCTACCGGATTGCTCCTACAGGCTCTATTCATTTTCTCTGACACCCAATTGGCTTAAAGACTGATTACATCCAGATATGATTATTCTTAACATGCTTGGGTATGAATCAATCCTCAACATCAACAACCATCATTGCGCCTCTAGAGATTCAACCCATGCCACCGGAAGCTACCAAGCTTCATGTGATCGTAGTGGATGATGTGCCCATGATCCGTGAGCACATTACCGATATTTTGGTAGAGACAGGCTTGGTGGGCATCATCGGTTTGGCCGCCAACGTACGGACTGCGCTTGAAGTCATTCAAGAGGCCATGCCACAGGTCGTTATCTTGGATATAGGCATACCTGGCACCATTGAATTGCGAGACGGTATAGATGTACTCAAGTGGATCAAACAAACCTCGCCTAAAATTTATGTGGTGATGCTTACCAACATGAGTGATCCAGTCTATAGAGTCGAGTGTTTACGCTTAGGGGCTTTTGCATTTTTGGATAAGTCGCGCGAATTTGAAAAGCTTCCTGAAGTCATCGAACAAATCTTATGGCTAGTGCGCGCTGTGTAAGCGCTTTCCTACATCGCGCGCGCTTTGGGCTTACACATATGCGCGCTATTTACCGATAACAGTAGCGTTTTTAACTTAATACCCTTAAGGTCGCTACATTCAGAAATTGGAGGATAAACCCATGAATACGATTACAGCTACATTTGCCACCCGCGCCTTTGCTAGACAAGCGGAACAAGAGCTACAAGAGGCCGGTTTTGAAGCGGTCAGCATTGACGTTGATGTGACACCTGAAGAAATTGAAGCTGTCTCGCAATCCACTGAGAAAAACGTCAGTCTAAACGGCTTGGCCGTTGCAAATGCCACAGAGAACATTGCCCAAACCCCAATCGTGACGTCTGTGGTCGCACCCCTGGTGATCGAGACGTTAGAAGCCAATGCAACGGCTCTTTTAACGCTGCGCACCGAGGCGCGTGAAGAAAAAGCGATTGTCATCATCAAAAAGCATGGCGGGGTGATTGAAAACGAGCGCGCAGCGAGTGCTCAGTCCACCAAAGACGAAGTGGCCAATGCCGCTCAAGCGCCAGATCGACTGAAGTAAAGACGGGTCGGTGAATTGTTAACAGTCCACCCCCCTTGGATAACATCACCCGCCTATTTATCCAGGCGATGGATTTGGCGTTGATTGTGCCTTTGGCCTTTCTCTATCACTCCAACACATCAAGAATAGCGCGAAAAGTGTCCGACTCTGTGATGATCCCCACCACCGCGCCATTTTCAACCACGGGCAGACCGCTAATCTTGTGCTTGGCCATGAGTCGTGCAACATCCACGACACTCGCATCAGGCGATATTGTGATGGGGTTACGTGTCATTACATCTGAGACGTGCATCATGGCAATATAGGCCTGCATCGCCGTTGGGCGCATCTTGTCGGCACCCTCTGGACGCGCTTCACTAGTATCCAACAATGTCACGATGCCTACGAGTTTCCCGTTGTCTACGACTGGCAGACGACGGATGCGCTTGTCATGCATTAACTTATGCGCCTCAGCCAGCTTTGCCTGTGAATCAATGGTCATCACCGGCTTGGACATACGTTCTCTTACCAAAATAGTCTTCATCAATTGTCTCCGTATATGCTTATGAATACAACAACCCCTATTTTAAACTGACCAGTCAGTCGACTGGCTTTGGCGGGATTAAACGCTGTCATGCTGAGCAAAGCGAACCGAAGGTCCCAATGGTGAAACGCTTACGATTAACGCCGCTGGGACCTTCGGCTCACTTCGTTCGGAATGACATCTTTCCCGGCAAAGCCGGTAGAACCATAAAACCAACAAGTCAAAACGGCTTTCATTCGGCGCAAAAGCCGCTGAAATACTATGTTTCGCCGTAGGTGTCAAAACCTTAAGACTTAGTTAGTTTTATTTAGGTGCATTAGAATCGAAATCGCAAGGCGAATAGCTATAAATGTAAGGGGATGTGAAAGGCGCATGATGAATGAGAGTGGCTCCGGAATTGCTATCGGCGTGCTGACCAGTGGGGGAGATGCACAAGGGATGAACGCAGCCCTACGGGCGATCGTCCGCACTGCCATCAATCAACAATCGACGGTCTACGCGATCCATAACGGCTATCAAGGTATGGTCGATGGCGGCGATCAGATTCGTGCCCTCGATTGGGGGAGTGTGGGTGGCATTATGCAGCGTAGCGGCACTGTCATTGGCACTGCGCGTTGCGCGGCTTTTCGTGAGCGCGCTGGGCGCTTACAAGCTGCCCGTAACCTAATGCTCAACGGCATTGATCGGCTCATTGTGATCGGTGGCGATGGCAGCTTAACCGGGGCAGATATTTTTCGCACGGAATGGCCATCGTTGTTGGCCGAGCTGGTGGAACAAAATTTGATTACACCCGAACTTGCTCGGCGTCACCCTTTTCTCGGTATTGCCGGATTAGTGGGGTCAATCGACAACGATTTTTGTGGCACGGACATGACAATCGGTGTAGACAGCGCGCTACACCGTATCACCGAGGCAATAGACGCCTTGACCAGTACAGCAGCCAGTCATCATCGCACCTTTGTGGTCGAGGTGATGGGGCGCAACTGCGGATATCTCGCCCTCACGGGTGCCATCGCTGGCGGCGCTGACTATGTGCTTATCCCCGAAATGCCTCCCGGCGCCGGTTGGGAGGACCAAATGTGCGATCTGTTGCATGCGGGTCGTGTCTCTGGGCGGCGCGAGAGTATTGTGGTTGTGTCGGAGGGTGCACGCGATGTCACTGGCATCGCCATTTCGAGCCAGTATGTCAAAGAGATACTTGAACAACGGTTAAGTGAAGAGGTTCGGATCACCATTTTGGGGCATGTGCAGCGCGGCGGCTCACCCAGTGCTTATGATCGATGGATGAGTTCGCTATTGGGTTACGCGGCGGTTGAAGAAATCTTGTCGATGGCCCCGGAAACTGAGCCCAAACTGATTGGCATTCAAAACAATCGTATTGTGCGAATACCACTGATGCAGTGCGTCGAAGACACCCGCGCTGTGCCCAAGGCCATTCAGGCAGGTGATTACAAACGGGCAATGATGCTGCGTGGGGGTGATTTTGTCGAGAGCTATGAGACCTTTCAACTGATGGCCAATTCGGTCGCCAAGCACACCCCAAAGCGTGTCTATCGCCTCGCCATTATGCATGCGGGTTCGCCCGCGCCCGGTATGAACACGGCCGTGCGCGCAGCCGTGCGGCTAGCACTGAGCCAGGGCCACCAGGTTCTGGGTATTCAACAAGGCTTCGAAGGTTTTGCTAAAGGATGGGTCACGCCGTTGCAATGGGGTAGCGTCGATGGATGGGAGTTATTAGGTGGAGCCAACTTAGGCACCACTCGACACCAACCCACGCCCGCTGAGCTTGCAGCGATAGCCCAGGTCATTTCCGACCATCACATTGAGGGCTTACTCATCATCGGTGGTTGGACAGCCTATACCACCAGCCACATGCTTTTGGAAGCGCGTCCAGCCTATCCAGAATTCAGTTTGCCAGTCATCTGTTTGCCGGCAAGCATTAATAACAACCTGCCTGGATCAGAGCTGAGCGTAGGTACGGACACCGCTTTGAACACCATTGTAGAGGTGTTGGACAAGATCAAACAATCAGCCGTCGCGGTCAAGCGCTGCTTCGTGGTCGATGTAATGGGCCGCCACTGTGGCTACCTAGCGCAAATGAGTAGTTTGGCCAGCGGTTCCGAGCGCACCTATTTGCATGAAGATGAGATCAGCTTAGAACTTTTGCGCCAGGACCTAGAGACGATGCGGGCTGACTTTGCGGCGGGTAAGCGCTTGAGTATCCTGATTCGAAACGAAGATGCGGATCCTCTCTACACAGCTTCATTCCTATGTGCACTTTTTGAGAAGGAGAGCCGGGGAATGTTTGATGTGCGTCAAGCAGTGCTAGGACATATGCAGGAAGGTGGCAACCCATCACCGTTTGATCGGATCGAAGCCACGCGTTTGGCTGCCCGCTGTGTGACCTATCTCATCGATGCGCTTGACTATCCAGAAAAACTCGACCCCGATCAGAGTTCAGTGGTGTATGTCGGGTTGGCAAACGGGCGAATCGCCATAAATGACATGCGTTACTTTCCGTCATTGTGTGATTTGGTCAATCAACGGCCCAAACAGCAATGGTGGCTGGAATTAAAACCCGTGGCCGAAGCATTGGCTCGGCATAAGACAGTTTCTTAGTGCATTTCGCAGCTGATTTACTGCAATATAAGCAAGAGCACTTGCGCCAGAACGATCTTGGTGAGAATCGCCACAGGCACAACTTGAGAGTAGCCCAACTCTGGGGCATCGTTGTGCGCTTGTTCTGTTGCAAATGCCAGCAGCGCTGGTTGTGTCTGCATGCCAGCAAGTAACCCACCCAGCATATCTATTGGCAACTTGAGCAATGCTTTACCCAGCACGAGAAATAGCACAGCCGAGACGCAGGTGAAGAGCGCACCCAATGCGAACAGATAGAAGCCACCGCTACTCAGGAGCGTATTGACAAAAGCTTGTCCTGCCCGGGTGCCAATGCCGGCAAGAAACATCACAAATCCTGCTTGGCGTAGCGTTAGATTGACGCTATACGGCAACGTCCAAACCAGCTTCCCCGTGCGTTCAATACGGCCCAGACACAGCGCCACAAGCAATGGCCCACCCGCCACCCCCAACTTGACTGTTAACCCACCTGAAGTTGATAGCGGTATAGCCACAATCCCAGCCAATAAACCCAATGCAAGGCCTAAGTTAAAGGTCAGGACATCAAGTTCACTCACGGCGCGATATGAATCGCCAAAGAATGCTTTGACGGCACCGATAAGCTGGCGTGGCGCAACGATCCGCACCCGATCACCCATCTGAAGCACAGTGTCGCTGCGTGGCACAAACGTGTTGTCCCCTCGACGCACGCGGGTCATAAGCGCGCCAAAGCGACCGCGCAGATCCAGCTCACTGAGTGGGCGGGCAACGAGGTCAGGGTTGGACACGAAGACGCGCTCAAAGTCTATTTCGCTACGATCAAGGTCAATGGCATCAGGGCTGACCTCACCCAGTTCTGCGACAACTGCATCGAGTACCTCTGCACGACCCACCGCAGTCAGCAAATCACCGACGTGCAGCGCAGTGTCCTCTTCTACCAATGCAACCGGAGCGGGCGTGTCCAAGCCGCTCAGGTTCTTCTGCTGGGCTGGGCTGTAGCGGACAAAGATCGCGTCCCAGTGATGGGTTTGCAGCAGGGAGCGAATTGTTGTTAGCGGCGTTAGTTGTTTTGTAATGCGCAGGGTCAGGCTCACCAACGGATCGTTGAGTGCACCCAGAGCGCGCAACTGTTCGCGATCCTGAATCACTGACTTGCCCCATACCCGTCGCAACAGGCCATACACAAAAATCATGCCCAACACCCCCATTGGGTAGGCGAGCGAATAACCGATGGTTGGATCGGCAATGCGTTGTTCTAGTGCTACACCAGAGATACCGACGCTATTGACTTTGACAAACTCGATCGCGCTGGCCAATGCCGGAGTGTTTGTGAAACTCCCGGCGAATAGGCCCACCATCAGAGTGGGTCTGATCTGCAGCCAGTGCTGGGCGAGCCCAATCAAACCCGCTCCGCAACACAGAACAAAGATCACCAGCAGGTTTTGCTGCAACCCGCGCCCTTTGAAAGAGTTAAAAAACGCATGGGCACTGCTCAGCCCGATCGTGTAGACAAACAGCGCTAGACCCAATTGCGGTAGGATTTCGGGAAGACGAAGGCGGGCATCCAACGCACCCACTCCCAGCCCTACAAACAACACAGCCGCAACGCCCAAGCTACTGCCAGCGATCTTGATTCGCCCAATCAGATAGCCCGAAGCCGCCACCAAGAAGAGCAATAAAAGGGGGTTATCAGCAAGAAGCTGAATCATCATTATTGAGGATCATACAGATTGAAGCCAGTGCTATCCACGGATTGGGCTGGCATTTATGATGCGCCGATCCGCGAGTTGCGGCTCGTACGTTTTAAAGTTGTCGACGAACATCCCAGCTAGCTTACGAGCCTGTGCATCGTAGGCGGCCTTGTCGGCCCAAGTATTGCGTGGGTCCAGCACTTCAGAAGGCACATCCGGACACTGTTCTGGCACACTCACCCGGAAGACTGGGTCTTCGCGTAACGCGACGCTATCCAGCTTTCCCTCAAGTGCAGCATGCACCATGGCCCGGGTATGGGCAATCGACATGCGCGCACCTACACCATACGGTCCGCCACTCCAGCCCGTGTTAATGAGCCACACCTTCGCCCCATGTTTGTTGATCTTCTCACCCAACAGGTTGGCATACACCGTTGGGGAGAGCACCATAAACGGCGCGCCGAAACAAGTGCTAAAGGTCGCGCTTGGTTCTTTCACCCCTTTCTCAGTCCCAGCGATTTTTGCGGTATACCCTGAGAGAAAGTGATACATGGCCTGCTCAGGTGAGAGCCTGGCAATGGGTGGAAGTACCCCAAATGCGTCAGCAGTCAACATGATGATATTACGTGGGTGACCACCCATACCATCTTTCCTTGCATTGGGAATGTGGGTCAGAGGATAGGCCGCGCGCGTGTTTTCGGTTAGGGAATCATCATCTAAGTCTAGGCGCCCAGTGACACTCTCCATATTCACGTTTTCGAGCAGCGTGCCAAAGCGACGGGTGGTCTCATAGATCTCTGGTTCGGCCTGGCGCGAGAGTCGGATGACCTTGGCGTAACAACCACCTTCGAAGTTGAAGACTCCATCGTCGCTCCAACCATGTTCATCATCACCGATCAACTGACGCCCAGGATCTGCCGACAACGTGGTCTTGCCAGTGCCGGATAGACCGAAGAAAATCGCCGTATCGCCGCTTGGGCCAATATTGGCCGAACAGTGCATCGACAGCACACCTTGTTGCGGCAGCAAATAGTTCAGCAGTGTAAACACCGATTTCTTGATTTCACCTGCATATTGGGTGCCACCAATTAAGACCATCCGCCGGGCAAAGCTGAGCGCAATAAAAACTTCAGAGCGTGTACCGTCGATCTCCGGGATGGCATGGAAGTTGGGCGCATCAATAATGGTGAACTGCGGAACATGGCTGATGAGTTCCTCGGGGTTGGCCTGGATCAGCATATTGCGAGCAAAAAGGCTATGCCAGGCAGTTTCTGTGATGACACGAACAGGCAATCGATATCGGGCATCTGCACCCGCGAAGCAATCCTGCACGAATAAGTCTTTGCCCTGCAGATAGGCCATCAGACGCTTATGGAGCAGGTCAAATGATTCTGTCGAAATGGGCTGGTTGACTTTACCCCACCAGACTTTATCCTGGCTGGAAGGCTCTTTGACGACAAACTTGTCGTTGGGTGAACGCCCGGTATGTTGACCGGTGCGGACAACCAGTGGTCCCAAGTGCGCCAGTCTGCCCTCGCGACGCTGTATGGCTTCCTCATACAGCAAGGGTGTCGATAGATTCCAGTACGCCTGATTGATATTCTCAAGACCACTCTGTTCGAGACCATAACTGCTGTAGCTCTTACCAAATGTTTGCATGATGTTTCCTCTGTACCCATTGTCACCTGCATCAGAATGAATAGCATCCTTTACACGAAGAGCCTGATTACCTTATAGATAAATCAATTAAAGGTGGCACTTATTCGCCCGAAAATGGGCATGGAATTCATGCCATCTCATTTTGGTTTGTCTATAAGGTAACCAGACACCTGCCTTGATCTTCCACGCTCCGGCATACTTCTTGCGATACTTTAAGTATGTCAAAACCATAAGACTTAGTTGGTAACTATTCAGTCCAAATTTGGTTTTTGTCCGCGAATAACGCGAATTTACGCTAAGAGCCTGTCTTCAAAGTCGATAAGTAAGCATCCTGAGCGAAGTCGGAGCGGTAATTACGGTGATTGCCGCATCCTTCGACTTCGCTCAGGATGCTTACACATAAGTTTAGAGATAGGTTCTTAGCAAATCATGCCCCGTTTGCCGGCCGGGCCGTGGGCAATCGGATCTGCGCCCATCCAGCGATGATCGGCCGGCTCTGAGGCGCGTTGATAGCGCGTATCTGACGACAAACGAATCTGATTGCCATGATTGTCGAGGCTGCCATGCACCAGATAGATCGAGAAGATCAGCACATCCCCGGCGCGGTAATCGCTGGTCAGCCAGCGACCCCCTAGCCGGTCGCGCAGGGTGACCATATCGTAGGAGAGTGCGCCCCCATCGCGGATATTGCCACCCCCACCCATCTTGACAAAGTCTTTGCCGACCCGGTTCTCGCAGAAGGTGTCAACGTCTTTTGTGGCATAGCCACTATTCAGCCGCTCATGCTGGTGCGATTTCTCCAGGACCATCAGCCCACCCGTCTCCAATGGGACATCGCCAATGGGTGTCCAAGCGGTATACAGACGCTTGGTGCCGCGGCCCATATACACCACATCCATGTGGGCAGGCGTGCCATGCCCAGGTGAGACCGCTCGGAACCAGGTGAAGTCAAAATGCAGAGCCGGCTCGCCAAAGAAATGCTCGAAGAACGCCATCATGGGCCCGGCATATAGCACCTTCATCAGTTCAGGGTTGTTCAACGCCAGCTCGCGCATAAAGCTGGCATCAGCAGTGGGTGCGGCGATGCACTCCATGATGTCGTGGGCCGGATCCAGCAGATTCAAGGCAGCTAACCTTGTGGCGACGGTGCGCCGGGCAGCCAGCACTTCATCGCGATTGAGTAGCCCCGGCAGAAACAAGTAACCCTGTGCGTCCATACGATGTTGTAATGCCTGAACATCATCAACAAGATGGGTCGAGCTTTCCAAAAAACCAAATTTGTCGGGCGAAGTGTCAATCTCGGATTGTTGGGCAGTTAGGTGCGGAAGCTGGCGAATCATGGTTACGGACTCCTTAGGTCATTCAGCCAAAATAATTAACGACCAAGCATCCTGAGCGAAGCGCATTCCGATGCGCGAAGTCGAAGGAGCGGTCATTTTATTCCGCTGAATTACCTTATGAACTAGATTTATTGGCTAAATATACCGCAACATGGCTGACCCGGGTTTGCTATAGATGCTCAGGTTGAAAAATGGAAACACCGACCTCCTCGATTTATAGGAATCTATATTACCGGGACGGTCTATTTCATAAGTAAAGAAGGGATAATCAAGCCGGACTTTGATGGTTGAGCAACCAGGAATCAGCTCTAGGATCAAAACATGAGTGAACTACCGGCAAACGTCGACATTTGGATGATTCAGCGCGACTTAGCGCACGCGCTGCACTATGCGTTTCCAGACGGATATCGCATGCGTTTTTATCAAGCCGGAGATGGGGACACCTGGCTACGTATCCAAACAGTGACGGAACAGTTTGAACCCCCCACCAGAGATACGTTTGAGAAGTCTCTGTATGGCACTGACGATTATCGAGCCCAGCGCATCATGTTCCTGGTCAACCCTTCCGGCGATGACATTGGGACGATTAGCGCTTGGAATGATGATGAGTTTGACGGTCGCGAGATGGGTCGTATCCATTGGGTGGCCATCGTCCCGGCGGCGCAGGGGCGTGGGTTGGCCAAACCCATGTTGAGCGCCGCCTTAGCTGTACTCCGCGAGCACGGTTATAACGAAGCGTGGCTGTGGACGAGCACCGGTCGTATTGCGGCGATCAACTTGTATCGCCAGTTTGGCTTTGTACCTGCCCCACGCAACGAGGCCGAACATGCCGCCATTCATGCGATTGCGCCGTTGCTTAAATATTCGACCGGGTTGGATCAGCCATAGAATAGAACATATCGTAGATAAGACTTTTTGACAGGATTAACAGAATTTGCAGGATTAAATCCTGTTAATCCTGTCTATTCCAGATAATGTCTAATAACTATAAAGGTGATTGTGGTTGTGGTTGTGGTTGTGGTTGTGGTTCTTTCACAATCTCATGGATGGCTGATGATCCCCACAAATCTGCGCCGTTTTCTTTGCCCGCGACCAACCTTTGATCTTCCGTTCCAGCAGGAATGCGCAGTCGAA
>JANMVQ010000510.1:0-11107 GCA_031392845.1 Chloroflexota bacterium | reverse complement strand
TCGTTGGTGTTGTAACGGTAAAACCTGTTGAAGCGATAGCCTTGGAGATGGCATCTACTGGTTGATTACCCTGAATAAGGGTGAGCCCCATTTGAAAAACAAACTCAGCATCATTTGGCGAAGTATCACGACGCCACTTGCCTTCATATTTCCAATAGGCTTGATGGTTAACCAGATAGCGCTCACTTCCATTTGTGCTGCGTTCATGGTAGTTCCCGTGTTCATCGTATTCAGTGATGGTCGTGGTTGTGCCGCCATCGGTGCGATGAGTCATAGTTAATTGATAGGAACGCCTAATTGTCCATGGATCAATATAGGTGAGCGCTTTTTGAACAAGAGAACTTGGCTCAATCGTTGGTGTTGGCGAAACCTTGGATACTTGCGGTGGAATTGTCGAAGTGATTTGCAAGTGATTCGGTTTGCAAGCAGATACAAGCAGTAGCCATGCAATTGCCCAGTATCTCAAATACCAAGAAATCATCATATTCTTTAGTCATCTTCTGGCATTAGAGTCATCCGATTCTTATCCCTACGAAGCATGAGTCATGCTGATGGTTTTAGCGGCACAATTGGTTGCAAAATCTTGCGTCGTTCGGAGGTCAATCGAGCCAGCAATTCGTCGGAATATTGGTAGCCGTAACGGGTGTTGCCCCACGAGCCCCCGTAGCGATAGATGACCACCCGCCGTTCACCGGGGTTCGTGCGGGTCGAGGCCCCATGCGCGACCGCATCGCTAAACAACAACGCATCGCCAGCTTTCAGGTGCAGCTCGACAGCCCCTTCGACCTGATCCATTGCGTGGCGCTCCCTGAACGACGCAGCACAAGCCGGATGCACCAGGCTGGAATGGTGGCTACCGGGAATAATCATCGTCGCGCCATCGCCAGGGCCAATGTCGGCCAGGGCAATCAAGATATTGACCTGGCCGCAGTGAAACTTGCCGCGTGTAAAGCGATATTGATTTCGCACGATGCTTTCGTGCCCGCCAGAATGAATTGGCAAGAAGCCACCGGTGGCCCGTATGGTCGCGAAACACTCGTCGATATACAGCCCATCGACAAAGGTGCCGGTCTCGCCGACGTATTCGCGCATGTGGGCGAGCCAAGCCGGATGGTCGATCAGTCGCTCAAAGGGTTCGCCCGCCTCGACAATATTCTGGATTTCGATGCCATTGGCATAGAAGTGATCAGCCCGATGCACATGTCCGCGCCACTGCTGCGGCTCCAGATCGCGATACGTGTCAAGGCAGGTGTTAAGCTCGGCCAGATGAGCCGGGTCAACGGCGTTTTCAAGAACGAGATAACCGCGCAGGTCGAAGAAATAGTTTTCGAGATCAGTTGGCATGAAACACACTCAAAATCTTAACCCTTCATACCGGTCATCGTAATGCCCTCAATGAATCGACGCTGGGCAAAAAAGTAAAGAACAATGATAGGGATAGTGATAATCGTACTCACTGCCATCAAATATGGGTAAACCAAGGCGGTCGTGCCTGTTTCACCCACCATACGGCGCAAAATGCCAATACCGAGCGCCAACGGGAACAAATCCTGTTTATTGATGTAGATCAATGGGCCAAGATAATCATTCCATGTGGCGAGAAATTGAAACAGCGCCACCACGATCAGCGCTGGACGCGCCAGCGGCAAAATGATGCGGAACAGAATGCCAAATTCGCTTGCGCCATCCATGCGGGCAGCATCAGACAGTTCCTCAGGGATGGTAAGGAAGAACTGGCGTAGCATAAAAATGAACCACGGGCTACCAAAAATTCCCGGCACCACCAAAGGCAAATACGAGTTGAGCCAGCCAAGGTTCTTGAATGTGATGAACAGAGGCACCATGACAACCATGAACGGGATCATCACAGTCGCAAGGCACAAGCCAAAAATCACATCGCGACCGGGCCAATGGATGCGCGAAAACCCATAAGCCACAAAGGCTGAAGACAGCGTCACCAAAATCGTTGACGGAAGCGAATAGCGGAAAATTGAGTTAAGGGTGAACTGTGTGAAATTGAATTTTGTCCAGGCATTTGCAAAATTCTCAAGATAAATGGGGTTGGGAATCCAAACAGGCGGAATGGTGTAGACCTGTGGATCATCTTTCACTGCCGACACAACCATCCACAATAACGGCACCACAAACGTAAACGCAAGCGCGATCAATAACGCGTATTTGATTGCCTCAACGATGATCTGGCTTGTGGTGATTTGGCCTTTACGTTGGGTCGTTGTCAATATAGGGTTACTCCTAACGGTGCCAGTGGTCACTTCTCACCTCCGTAATATACCCAGCGAGCTGACGTGCGGAACATGAGAATTGTAAAAATCACAATAACGATAAACAGCAACCATGCTAATGCCGATGATTTGCCCATTCGTAGATAGGTGAAAGCATTGCGGTACATGAACATGGTGTACATTTCTGCCGATTTGACCGGTCCGCCAGTTGGAAACAACAGCCATGGCACCGTGAAGTTCTGAAACCCTCCGATGAAGGCAATCACGGTGTTATACAAAATTGCCGGTGTGCACAGCGGGAGGGTGATGTTTCTGAACTTTTGCCAGGCATTGGCCCCATCCACCGTGGCGGCCTCATACAACATGCGGGGCACGTCCTGCAGCGCCGCCAGGAATATGACAATCGCCCCACCTTGCGCCCAGATGTGAATCGCAATCATGGTTGGCTTGACTAGGCTCGGATTGGACAAAAACGGTATCGTCGGCCAGCCCATCTGCTGAAAGAAACCGTTGATGGCACCATACTGAATGTTAAGCAAGAACTGCCAGACCGCGGCCGTTACGACCGCTGGAATGATGGACGGAAAGAAAAAGATGGCGCGGAACCACGGCCGCCCCACGACTTTTGTGTTGAGCAGCGTCGCCATCAAAAAAGCCGTTATCACGCCCAATGGGGCACTGAGACCGACATAGATCAATGTATTGCGAATCACCAAACCAAAATCCGGGTCTTCAGTAAAAATTTCCTTGAAGTTGTCTAGCCCAATAAAGACAGGGGGACGAACCAAGTCGTAGCGGGTGAAGCTGTAATAGAGTGAACTGAGCAGCGGCCAGAGTGTCAGTGACAAAAACCCCAACAACCACGGAGAAATAAACAACAAGCCCAGGGCGATACTGCGCCGCCGGGTATTGTTTTCAGACGCAGATCTGCGCCGTGATAGACCTTGTGATACTGCTGCCATCCAGTGCTCCCTCTCAAAATATTAAGAACCTGTCTCCAAACGTGCCAGACCAAAGTAGACCCGGCTCTGAATATTTTAGCTTTCCACTGTTATCCGCGAATCACCCGAATCTGCGCCAATAAATTGGCGCGAATTGGCATGATTCGCGGATAACTCTAAGAGCTTATCTCTAAACCTCGCCGAAACCCCGCAAAATCAGGGCCGACAGGTGGTTTAGAGATAGGTTCTAAGATATTCAGAAATAAACACTAACCACTGGCTTTGCCGTAGCCCTGGTTCTTCCACTCGGTGTCGGCGCGCTTTTGAACTTCAGCGCAAGCCTCTTCGGCTGTCATCTGACCGCGGGCGACCTTATCGCGCACTTCGCCCAGTTGCGTGTTTACAAACCAATGGATGGGGCTGCGGCGAGGCTTGAGTAGCGTCTCTTGTGCCTGCTTCACAGAGTCAAAGTAGAACTGCAGACCAGGATACTCGTCCCCTTTTACTTGGGAATAGAAACTTGGGCGGGCGGGCAGCCAGCCGACCTCTTTCCAGATCGCTGCACCGGCAACATCCGAGCCCGAGAAAAACTCGGCCAGCTTATACATGCCTTCGCTGTTCTTGGCATCTTTCGGGAAGATGATGTAGTGGCCGTTAAACATCTGGATCTTCTTGCCGGTCCGGCTGGCTGGGACAGGGGCCCAAGTCGCGCGGTTATCTTTAGCGACTTCCGGTTTTTGAATCTTGGTCTCACCCGGGTGCCAATAACCTTCGATGATCATGGCCTGTGCTTTGGTGTTATACGCAGCACCCCAACCGCCATTGCCTTCGGCTTGGCGCAAACCAGCAAATTGATCAGGCCCGGCAAATTTGATGAACTCCGACGTGATCTTGGTGTGCTCCACCATGAGCGGATTGTTGATGTTATGTTTACCCGCTTCTTCATCGTACCAAGTAAAGCCATAGGACGTCGCAGCAAAGTCTGGTTCGCCTGCCATTGCGTCGTAGGGATCCAGACCTATCTGCTTAAGGTTGCCGTTAGCATCCTTAACCGTCAGCTTCTTGTGCCACTCTAGCAACTCCTCCCAGGTCAGGGGGGGCTTGTCCGGGTCAAGGCCCGCTGTTTTGACCAACTCGGCGTTGTAGTTCAAGCCATAGTTCGGGCCAGCTTCTAGGCCGGGCAGACCATATTGTTTGCCTTGCCAAAAGCCGTTATTCCATGGGTCAGCCAGGAACATGTCCTTTTTGACCTTGCTGCTGCTCGCCACCCAATCGCCAATATCGCGTAGGGTGCCTTTGGCCATGAACTGCACATAGTCCAAGTTTGAGGCACCATCCGGCGGTGTGCCTCCGGCGAAGGCGGTCAAAAACGCCTCAGCATTGACGCTGGGCTTGAACTCAAATGTGTTGCCACCCAGCGCCTCTTTGAATTCGGGCGTCTTCTGCAGGGAATCAACGGCAGGCGTAAGGTTACCCCAACCGACCCACCATTGCACAGCGCTACCGGCGGCAGCAGCTGGGGCGGCAGTGGGTGCCTCTTGTTTGGGGGTTTCTTTGGCAGCGGGTGCTGCTGCAGGCGCAGCGGCTGGGGCTGGTGCAGCGACTGGCACACAGGCGGCCAATGCGCCACCGGCGGCGGCCAGACCTGCGGCACGTAGGAAGTACCTTCGGCTAATTTTGTTCTGTTTCACGGTCTATCTCTCCTTCTTGGGTTTACTTAAATATGTAGATTTTCAGGATACAGCGTTCGATCAGTCCAACTTCAGTAAAACTACTGAAACTAATTTAACACCAATATCTACAAGTTGCCAAACAGACGATGGACAATGAGCGGGCAACGGAGGACGGGAGATGATGGACGATCATAATTGACGGCATAATGTATCCATGGGTGGCCGGTCCTCCGTCCCCCGTCCTTTTCAAACCATGACAAACCCAAATATCGTTCGTTTCGGCGTCGTCGGCGCGGGCGCAATTGCCCAGCGCGGCATTCTTCCGCATCTGAGTCAATTGGACGTGCAAGACCGGGTGCAGCTGCAAGCAGTGTGCGATCCTGTCGCAGGCCGGGCTGAGGCAGCTGCGGCCAAGTTCGGCGTCAACCGAGCCTTCCTGACCTACGCAGAACTGCTGGCCAAAGGCGATATCGATGCGGTCAGCCTCTGCTCGCCCATTGGTCTGCACTATGCCCAAGGCAAACAGGCGCTCGAAGCTGGCAAACACATTCACTTTAACAAGTCGATGACTACGACTGTGGCTGAAGCGACGGAGTTGATTGACCTGGCCAAGCATAAAGGTCTCAAAATCGTGGCCTCACCCGGTGAGGTCATGCGCCCGCATATTCAAGCCATCCGCAAACTCATCCAAACGGGTGCGATCGGTGATCTATGTTGGGCAGTGTGCGGGGCATCGTTTGGGCAGTATCACGAGCAAGAAGAATTTCGATCGGGCAACGATGTGCTCTCAAACGTTGATCCCTCCTGGTACTTCCGCAAACCTGGCGGCGGGCCGCTCTACGACATGACGGTGTATTGTCTGCACGGCTTAACTGCGGTGCTGGGCGCAGCCCAACGGGTGACCGCCTTCTCCGGCACCCGCGTCAAAGAACGCGAGTTTCGTGGCCAGATGGTGCCGACCGATGCCGACGACAACACGCTCATGCTATTAGACTTTGGCAACAACGTTTACACCATGGTGTATGGCACACCGGCCGGCAGCATAAACGAATGGTTCACCGCAAATTACTTTGGCACCAAGGGTCTGATTCAAGGATTCAAGCTCAACGGCCAGCCGTTTGACTTCGCCAACAAAGCGTTGGCCGACCGGGTCGGCGGAGTGCAAGGCCACCAGGCCATTCTGCCGCATGTGGTTGGCCCACATCTTGATCTAGGCGAGCAGCATGTCTATGAGGATGTCATGCAGTTGGTCGACTGGGTGCGCGAGGACAAACCCACGCCCGTCACGGCCGAACACGCCCGCCACGTCATCGACATCATCGAATCCGCCTATCGCTCTGCCGAAACCGGCCAAGCACAAAGTCTCAGCACAACCTTTTAAGAGCAAATTAAGAATTGAGAATTCAGAATGAAGAAATGAGAGTGACGTTGTTTTTCTTCATTCTGAATTCTGAATTCTCAATTCTCAATTCATTCTCATTGGTATTCTTTCTTCACCACACCAATAAAGTTCAGGTTTCGGTAGTATTCGTCCAAATCAAGACCATAGCCAAAGACGAATTCATTGGGGATTTCAAAGCCCAAGTAGCCAATTGGGACGTAGGCTTCGCGGCGGGTGGGTTTGTCGAGCAGGGCGCAGACCTTTAGACTGGCGGGGTTGCGCGTCTGCAACAACTTCAACACGTGGTCAATCGTATGACCACTGTCGATGATGTCTTCGACCAGAATCACGTGCCGCCCCTGGACATCGGTGTTTAAGTCTAGGGTAATGCGCGGCATACCCCGACTGGAGCGCGCACCTACCCCATACGACGAAACCGCCATAAATTCGATGTGATGTGGCACACTCATCTGGCGCATCAGATCTACCATGAACACCACCCCACCCCGCAATATGCTGATCAGCAACGGGTCTTTACCCGCATAATCCTGCGAGATCTGGGCACCCAACTCGGCCACGCGCGTTTGGAGTTGCTCTTCCGTAATCAGCACTTTCTCAAGAATTTCGTGATAGCCGTGCTTTTGGATAGCTTCTGTTAGTTTGGACATGAATTGGGAAATCTATAAGCACTCGACGCTCTCAATTCCCCTGCAACCATTTCACGGCCTGCTCAACCTGCGGGTCGTTGTCGGAGGCAAATTCTTCCCACGACTTGTCCGATAGCACATCGGGCGTGACGCCCTTCTGATACCAACTGGTGTTCTTCACTCCCAAGTATTCACCGCTGGGGATCTGCAGCTTCAGGCGGGTGTTGGGCAGGTTGAGGGTGGTGATATAGGCCACCTTGCCCGGTGTCTGCTTGCCAAAGATGCGCGCGCGCCCAACATCCTGCAAAATGCCGGCGAAGGCTTCGGCCTGGCCTACAGTCTGCTCACCGATCAAAATTGCCATGCGCACATCCTGCGAGCCAGCGATGCTCTTGCCGGTGATCTCCAGCTTGGTCTTAGCCGTCCGGCCTTTGAGCGTGCCAATCGAGCCGTTGGCAAACAAGCCCAGCATATCGTTGATCGGGAATTCATTGCCACGAATCACCCGTAGATCCAAAATCAGGCCATCAAGTTGCCGCTCGTTTAGCAAACTGCGTAATGCATCAGCAGTTTGGGCTTTCATGCTGGTGAACTTCTCTGGATCAGGCGCAATATAGCCAATGTTTGTCCCTGGCAAAAACTGTGCGGTAGTCGAACTCTTGCGCAATACTGGGCGTGGGATGATGGTCAACTCCTGTTCAGCTTCACCTGGGCTGCGCACCACAATCTTGACTGGGGTTTCCTCGCCATTGCGCAGCTGCGGCAACAGCTTGCTGACTGTGTCGCGCGTGAGCGGCTCACCATTAATCTGCACGATCGAATCATGCGCCTTCAATCCGGCTTGCTGCGCGGGAGAACCTTCGAATACATACAACAGCAGCAAACGATCTTTGCCCGGACTGGGCAAATCTATGAGCACGCCAATGCCCGGATACGTGCTGGTGACTGCATCACCAAATTGCAACCCAACCGAATCATCCTGCACTGCGGTCAGAGTGGCATTCAATATTTGCAGAAATTCTTCGCCCTGCACGCCCTGCACAATTTTCTCGCGGTTGCTAGCAGCGGTTTGCAGCCAATCCTTGCTCACCACATCTTCCTTGATATACACACTGCGTAATGCATTTACCGCCGTGTCGTAGTCGCGCAGGTAAGCTTGCGTAGCAGGAGGGAGATCGACTGGGATGGGGGTCACCTGACGCCGTGTATTTGAACCCAATCCGGTGATATTCTGCAGCTCACTACATGCACTCAGAAACAATGTCGCCGAAACCAGACACCCCAAAAACAATTTATTGAATCTCATAACATACTCCTGTTGAAAAGCCTAATCGCCACCAGCCCACTTACCCAATATAGTAAATAACCACCACAACGACCCAATGACTGCTGAACCAGCCAATAAACATAACACACCCAGCAATGCTGCGGGGGCGCCATAGACCAGCCCGATCAATCCACCTCCCACAATAACCAGTACGAATAAGACGAGGCCAAGCAAGCGTCGGTTCATCTCACGGCGTATCTGGCGGGTGTCGGTCGGGGAACGTGTTTTCACGTAAAGTAAAAATTATAATCACTTGTGTGTCCCGTTTCCGCCCGTCTTTACATCTAGTTATTCTTGCGCTACCTCTGGCGTTCCTGGCGCTGTTTTATGTTTATCCACTGATTAGTGTAGTGCGTATCAGTTTTGTGCCCGGCCTGCTCAGCCAGGGAGCAGGTATTTTTGCCTCGTTGACCGAGGCGCGGGCCTTAAATATCATCCTCTTTAGTGTGGGCCAGGCCACGTTATCTACTGCGCTGACGTTGTTGCTGGGTTTGCCGATGGCGCATGTGTTCGCCCGTTACACGTTTTGGGGACGAGGCGTATGGCGCGCGATCGCCACATTACCCTTTGTCATGCCCACGGTCGTAGTAGCAGCTGCCTTTGAGGCCTATATCGGCTCGCGCGGTTTGCTCAACACTGCGTTACAAGCATTATTGGGGTTGAGCGAGCCGCCTATCCGCCTCATGAACAGCTTGAGCATGATCCTGATCGCGCATGTCTTCTACAACGTTAGCGTGGTGATCCGGATCGTCGGCAGCTTTTGGAGCTTGATCAATCCGCAGATTGAGGAAGTAGCTGCCTCACTAGGGGCGAATCGGATGCAGGTATTTTGGCAGGTGACGCTGGGGATGGCTCGCCCGGCCATCGGCGCGGCCACGTTGCTGGTGTTTGTGTTTAGCTTCACCAGCTTCGGGGTCATCTTGTTATTGGGTGGCCCCCAATTCGCCACAATCGAGGTCGAAATCTACAACCAGACCGCCCAACTCCTGCGGCTGGATATCGCCACATCGCTAGCGATTGTGCAATTGGTTATTACCCTGCTGCTCAGCCTAGTCTCTGCCCGACTGCAAGCGCGGGCCAATGTGCCGCTGGAAGCCACTCGGCCCAATCTGCGTGGCGACCGACCCAGCCGATCGGCGCATTGGCTCATTGTTGGTGTGCTCATCATCATCATCGGTCTGGTGGTGGCGCCCTTGCTGACACTGCTGGCGCGTTCGCTGGCCTGGGGCAGCGACGATCTGCTGCGCTTCTATCGCACACTTGATCAAAACCCGCGCGGTTCGTTCTTCTTTGTGCCACCGCTCATCGCCATGCGCAACTCGGTGACGGTGGCCGGGCTGACCGCGTTGCTGGCCTTGGGCTTTGGGCTGCCGTTGGCCTATAGCGTGGCAAATGTACGGCGCGGTTGGTTGGCACGGGTACTGGATGTGGCGCTGTTGCTCCCGCTCGGCACCAGTGCACTTACCTTGGGGTTAGGTTATTTGGTGGCATTCGCCGCACCTATCGATCTACGTACCTCGCCGCTATTACTGCCGTGCGCTCACACTTTAATTGCGCTACCATTTGTGGTGCGCACCCTGGCCCCGGCCCTGCGCGCCATCAGTCCGGTGTTGCGCGAATCGGCGGCCAACTTGGGCGCGTCGCCCCTGCAAGTGCTACGGCAGATCGATCTACCGCTACTCCGTGGCCCACTACTGGCCGCCCTAATCTTCGCCTTTGCCATCTCGCTGGGTGAGTTCGGTGCCTCGGTCTTGATTGCCCGCCCGGACTACCCCACCCTGCCGCTGGTCATCGCCCGCTTTCTGGGCCAACCCGGTGCACTGAACTATGGCCAAGCTCTAGCGATGAGCGCAATCCTGATGGGGGTGACAGTTGCCGCCACGGTGGGGATGGAACGGGTGGGAGGTGTGACATAGGACACCCTTATCCCCACCGGGTTTCGGGTGGATCGAACACAAAACCATGAAAGAGCCGGCGTTGATCGAGGGATAGTTTCTCGTTGTAGAAGGATTTGGGATAGCGCCAATGCTCGGTCGATCCAATTAGCCAGGGGCGCTCATAGGCATAGTACAGCAGAATACGTTGCGCGTTCGGCTTGTTCCATGGACCACTGGTGTGCCACACCGCATTGTGAAACATAAAGCAGGTGCCGGGCGGCCCACAGACCTCCAGCGCGCCATTGAACGTGTCATAGCCCGCCGTTTGGGTCGGTGTGGGCTCCAGCGCGACTTTGTGCGAGCCGGGCACCAGCATCAAGTTACCCTGACCCGGTTCACTCATATCGGAGAGGTAGTAGCCTATTTTGAGTTGCAACAATGGGATGGCCGGGCGCAGATCACGGTAGCCTTGGTCGTGACCATCTATATGCCAACCCGCACGATTGCCACCGCTGGTCTCCCAGATCGCATCGGAGGCATGGAAGTGTGCCATTGGCCCCAGGAAACCCCGGATATAAGACATGAGCGGGGCGTAATCCAGCAATTCCAGAAAGAGGGGATCGTCGTCCAGAATATAGAAAATGCGGGTGTTGTCGTTGTTGAGACTGGTCATGCCGGTATGTGCAACGCCCTGCAATTGCCATTCGCAGCGCTGCGCCATCACGGCTTGCAAACGCGTCGTCAGCCTGGCGACATGTTCGGCCAATAGAAACCCTTTCAGCACGAGGTAGCCGTTGTTGTCGAAGAAATAACGCTCTTCGGGGGTCGGGTGAGTTTGTTCAATCATCACAATCATCACAATCATCACATTATGATGGTAATTGCTCACGGGTTTCTTTAAGGTTTTGGAACGCATGTTCTAGAAATGGCAAACTTATCGGCAGTCCATTCTCCCGCAGAGACTTGAAAATAGGCATTTTCCACTTGGGAGTAGTCGATTCGTCTTGGTAGCACAACC
>JANMVQ010000490.1:0-20538 GCA_031392845.1 Chloroflexota bacterium | reverse complement strand
GGTGGGCGCGCACCGCCACGATCTCCACCCCGGTCACCACCGCGATCCCCGCCCCGGAAACCACCGCGGTCTCCGCCGCGATCGCCACCCCGGCTACCGCCACCGCTGCGGCCACCACCACCATCAGAGGCCTGCGCCTCTTCCAGCGTCATGCCTTCTAACACGGCTTTGCGGCTCAGGCGGATCTTGCCGTTCTCGACCTTGATCACCATCACGGTCACTTCCTGCCCCATCTGCACCTCATCCTCCGGATGCGGCACCATCCGGCTGGCCAATTGCGACACGTGCACCATGCCGTCGGTCTTGGGCAGAATCTCGACAAAGGCGCCGAAATCGGTAATCCGCACGACCTTGCCGGTATAAATCTCGCCGGCCTTCACTTCGCCAGTCATGCCCACGATCATCTCGCGCGCCTTCTCGGCAGAAGCACCGTCGGCAGACGAGATAAACACGCGCCCATCGTCCTCGATGTCGACCTTGGCGCCGGTCTGCTCCTGAATGCTGCGCACAGTCTTGCCGCCCGGGCCAATCACCAGACCCAGCTTCTCCGGATCCACTTGCACGATCAACATGCGCGGGGTATGTCCCTTCAGCGAGGTGCGTGGCTCAGGCAGAGTCTCCAACATGCGGGTCAAAATGGCCATGCGACCCTCATACGCCTGCGCAATGGCCTTCTCCAAAATCTCGGTGGTCAGACCGCTGATCTTGATGTCCATCTGCAACGCGGTAATGCCCTTGGCCGTACCCGCGACTTTGAAGTCCATGTCGCCGAGGTGATCTTCCAAGCCCTGAATGTCGCTCAGAATGGCGTAACCACCGCTCACGCCCCATTCGGCATCCGTAATCAACCCCATCGCGATGCCCGACACCGGCGCCTTGATCGGCACGCCAGCATCCATCAGCGCCAGCGTGCTGCCGCACACCGAACCCATCGAGGTCGAGCCGTTTGAAGACAGCGCCTCGCTCACCACCCGGAAGGTATAAGGAAACTCGTCTTCGCTGGGGATGACCGGAACCAGCGCGCGCTCGGCCAATGCACCATGGCCAATCTCGCGGCGGCTGCTGCCACGCAACACTTTGGCTTCGCCCGTGCTATACGGGGGGAAGTTGTAGTTGTGCATGTAGCGCTTCTCTTTGTTGGGATGCAAGCCGTCCAACTGCTGCGCATCACCCTTGCTGCCCAGTGTGACGATAGAGAGAATTTGGGTTTCGCCGCGGGTAAACAAGCCTGCGCCGTGCGTGCGCGGGGCCAGATCATCGCCCACTTCGCACCAAATCGAGCGAATCTGCTTGAGGGTGCGGCCATCCGGGCGGATGCCCTCTTTCAAGATGCGCGTGCGCACCGCTTCGGCTTGCACATCTTTGATGACTTGGTGCAGCTCGTCAGCATTGACATCGCCGATGCTTTGCATCTGCGCCAACACTTCGCCTTCCAGCGAGTCCATCAATGCACCGCGCTCGGCCTTCTCCAAGCTATCGTCGACCATCGCCTTCTCGACGCGGCCACTCAGGGCCTCGCGCACTTTGGCGTTGAACTCTTTGTTCTGGCCGAACTTCTTATAATCCAACTTGGCCTTGCCCAGATCAGCGCGCATCTGCTCTTGCAACGCGATGAACTCCTGGATGGCCTCATGCCCAGCCCTTAGCGCCTGCACCATGACGGCGTCTGCGACTTCATTAGCACCGCACTCCACCATGACGATGGCGTCTTTGGTGCCGGCGATACGCAGATCGAGGTCGCTATAGGCCATCTCCGGGATGGTCGGGTTAAACACAAACTCGCCATTGATCAAACCCACTCGCACCGCGCCCACCGGGGTGGTGAACGGCACATCGCTAATGATCAGCGCGGCACTGGCGGCATTGACGGCCAACACATCAGCATCGTTGATCTGATCGTGCGAGAGCGCCGTGATGATAATTTGCACATCGTTGCGCAAATCATCCGGGAACAGCGGGCGCATCGGGCGGTCGACCAAACGTGCCACCAAAATGGCGGCCTCGCCTGGGCGTCCTTCGCGGCGGAAGAAGCTGCCGGGGATGCGTCCAGCGGCGTAAATGCGCTCTTCGTATTCCACGCTCAGCGGGAAGAAATCGATGCCTTGGCGCACACTCTTGGACATCGTGGCCGTTGCCAGCACCACTGTGTCACCGGTTCGGGCCGTCACCGCGCCACCCGCCAGCCGGGCCAACCGGCCAGTTTCAATCGTAATCGTCGTCTCGCCGATGTTGGCGGTATAGACGTGATTCTCCGGCTTCTCTGCCGGAACAATAAGGGAGGTATCCATTTGTATCGTTAAATTTCCTTGTTGGGTACGACAGGACGACGAACGACCACGACGTGGCCACCGTGCATCATCCCATTCACTGTGCGGGGAAGGTTAGAGGTTAGAGGACAAAAAACAAATTTAAAAGTAAAAATTAAAAAGGCAAAAAGAAAAGTGACAAAACGACAATTTCGTACTTCGCAGCAATCTTATTTTTTAATTTTGCCCTTTTAATTTTTAATTTATTTTTTGTCCTCTAACATCTACGTCCTTTCCGCGAGACTAAAAAAACCTCATCCATTGCCAGAAAGCAATGAATGAGGTTTTATACCACAAATAAAATGCTCACAATGCCACAAGCAGGTAGCCGCAGCAACTCTGAAACGGGACGCAGATTTGCAGGCCAATTACTTGCGCAGGCCGAGGCGCTGCAGCAAGACACGGTAGCCAGGAACATCGTTGTTGCTGAGATACTTCAGCAGACGACGGCGCTGGCCGACCAACTTGATTAGGCCATAGCGGCTGCTTTCATCGTGCTTATGCACCTTCAAATGCTCGTTCAGAACCATAATCTGGGTGGTGAGCAAAGCAATCTGAACTTGGGGCGAACCGGTATCACCCGGCTTGGTCGCGTATTGCGACACGATGGTTTCGGTCTGTTCTTTGGTGAGAGCCATTTTTATTATTTATCCTTTGAACTTTCAACTAAGCACATAGCCCTAAGCACGATTCTTGCGGAGCCACTTCGCCCTCTCAAACGTCGTAGCCAACCCGCTCTGTGTGTCACTGCTGTGCGCGGGGGCGAATTTTACCATCTAATATGGTATACAGCTTATATGCTCAAACGCCCGATTTTCGCCCTGGGACTGTGCGCCTGCGTGGCTGTGCTTTTGTCCAGTTGCGATGAAGAAATGGCTACCCCGACTGTCGCCCCAGTGCCGGTCATCGCCATCACCCTCTTCAACACGCCTGTACCAGCGCCCGCCAGCACCCGTGCATGGCCGAGCGTGTCGCTCAGCGTGTTGCCCGGCTTGGCAAGCGGCAGCAACCAACAGCACCTATCTGCCCAAACTGCTCCGGCGGACGCGCCATTCTGGGTTGGCCATCCTGAGCACACTTTGATCACCTTCAGCGGCTACGCCCGCACCGCCACACTACACGCACCCTCAATCAAACTGTATGCAGTCCGCGATCTGCTGGCTTTCAACGACCTGACCCGCATGCGGGTGGAAGGGCTGCGCGCCGCATTGAGCGAACGCCCGACCCAACCGCGCGGCGTGGTGGTGGCCGATCTTTATCATGACGTGCAGATGCTCCAGATCCAGCCCAAGTATCTGGATTTTCAAGGCGGCAGTGGCGTGCGTTACATCACCCAATATGTCGGTGATAGCCCAGTGCCGATCAACAACCGCGAGCTGTTCTACACGTTTCAGGGGCTAAGCAGCGACGGCCAGTTTCTCGTTTCAGTCATTCTGCCCATCGCCGCGCCCGGGCTACCTGACGATGGCAGCATTGGTGTAGCGCAACTGGGTGGCGCACTAAGTGCACCGGAGTTTCAGAACTATATGAAACAGATCGACTCTACTCTCGGCACACTGCCCGCAGAGCAGTTTTCGCCGGGGTTGGGCGCGTTGGATCAGCTCATTAGTTCGTTGAAGATTGGCTGAAACCTACCGCCGCTAAGAATTCATAAACGCAAAGACGCAAAGGCGCAGAGCCGCAAGGTTTGGGGCCTTTTCTTAGGCCATTCCGCCGAAGTAATTAACGGCCAAGCACGGCTCTGCGTGAGCGGAGCGCATTCTGATGCGCAAAGTCGAAGGACGCGATCATTTTATTCCGCTGAATGACCTTAGCGACTCTGCGCCTTTGCGTCTTTGCGTTGAAATCAAGCAACTTGTGCCAGGTTTCATTCTTGCGGGGCTTGCAACCGTTTCGTCGCCATCTCAATTGCCTGCGGATTGGCATCGATGCCGATGTAATGGCGGCCTAGTTGCTGGGCTGCAACTAGGGTAGTGCCGCTGCCACAAAAAGGGTCAAGCACGAGGTCACCTGGGTTGCTGGCCAGTTCCACAATGCGCTGCAACAAGGCCAAGGGCTTCTGCGTGGGATAACCCACCCGTTCACCGCTCGTCGGCGCAATCGCCGGGATGCGCCACACATCATCGAGCGGTTTGCCACCTTTTAAATAATAGCGTTTGCCATAGCTCATCATATAGCGTTGCCCATCCTCCTCAATATGACAATACTTGGCCAGCATGGCTTGGGTCGGTGCTTCACGAATTAAATTAAACGTGTAGCCCGGACCGTTGGCATACCAAAAAATAACATCGTGCTTGGTCAACAGTTGCCGCCGTGCTTTGGCCGCGCCAAGGCCATAGTGCCAAATAATTTCGTTGATGAAGCAACCAGACGACGACCGACGACCGACGACTGACAACGGTAGCGATTGGCCGATGACAGTCGGTGGTCTGTCGTCGGTGGTCATTTTTGCAAATAACTCATCCAGCATCATCCGCACATGGTGGCTGGTGCGCCAGTCACAGTGAAAGAATAGCGCACCATTGGGCGCGAGCACGCGCCGCAATTGCTGCACGCGCGGGCGCATATAGGCAATGTAATCGGCAGGATCACCAAATGCATCCTCATACGATGCATGGGCTGTTTTTTGTTTGATGTGGGTATTAAATGGTGGATCCAGATAGATCAACGACACGCTCCCATCGGCCAAATCCGGCAAGGCAAGAAGACAGTCTGCATGGATCACTTGGTTGATCTTAGTCATTCGTAGGATTAATTAATCGATTATTCATGCGTTTGCATTCGTTGTCTACTTTAGTATCATTATTGCTAATGCCAACACTGCAGAACATCGAACAGTCATTTGGGGTGGTGCCCATTTATCGAAAGGGAAACGATCTGAAGTTTTTGCTTATTCAGCATCTTGCCGGGCACTGGGCTTTTCCAAAAGGCCATGCTGAACCAGGCGAAACCGAGATCCAAACTGCCCGACGCGAGTTGCGCGAAGAAACCAGCATCAACGATGTAATGCTGATCACTTCCCCCATTTTCGAGGAGCATTATCGGGTGAATCGCAAAGGGGAAGCGCATGAGAAACTAGTGCGTTATTGGGTCGGCTATGTGCGCGATCTGCGCATACGGGTGCAAGAATCCGAAGTAAAAGCCTATAAATGGGCTTCTCTGGCTGAGGCGCGCCAACTCATTACGTATGCCCAAAGTCGCAATCTATTCGATGAAGTCATCAAATATCTGGCGCTTTGACTGATTTGGACACAGACTGACGCAGAGAAACACGGATTCTTTTTGCTCATCGAAATTCCGTGTCTTTCCGTGTCTTTCCGTGTCCTATATCTTTCACTCAAATAACTGAACATCGACCGCAGAGCCGGGAGCGACGCGATCAGTCCCGATCGGCACACATATCAACCCGCTGGCACGCACCAGCCCAAAGATTAAATTACTCTTGGTGGAAATCGGCTGGGCGATCTGGCGAGGCAAATTAGGATCATTGGTCAACGCGACCGGCAGCCAATGCTCCAGATCTTTAGGAGAGCGCACCTCCTTGGCCAAAGTCGCCCGCACGATACTGGGTTGCGGTGGGGCCAGCGCCTGTTGCACCCGCCACAGTGTTGGGGCCACAAACAGATTGCCTGTGACCAACGCACTAATCGGGTTGCCCGGCAACCCAAATACCGGCTTGCCATCACACACGGCAAACAGCGTGGGCTTGCCGGGACGAAATTGAATGCCGTGCGCCAAAATCCCCGGCGTACCCATCGCATTCACAATATCGGGCACAAAATCGCGCTCGCCAACCGAGCTGCCAGCCATAAATACCACCACATCGGCTTCCTGCATCGCGCGGGCGGCTGCTTCTTCAAACGCGCTACGCTGATCGGGCAGAATCCCAAAATCGATAGGCACGCCGCCACTCCGCCGCACCATCGCCGCCAGCATGGGTGCATTAATATTGCGAATTTGCCCAAGTTTCACCGGCGCGTTGGCGGGCACCAACTCATCGCCACTGGCAATTAGCACGACCCGTGGTTGCTTCACCACTTCGATCAACGTGATGCCTAGCGCCAGCACCCCGCCTATCTCCGGCTCGCGCAAACGCGCTCCTGCCCGAATAACTATCTCGCCCTCTTTCACATCTTCGCCCGCTTGAATGATGTTGTCGCCGATGCTGAGGTTGGTCGTAGTCTGTATTTTCGGAGGATGGCCGTCCGTCGTCTGTAGTCCATCGTCGTCCGCACTGGTCGTCTGTTCCACCATTACTACTGCATCTGCGCCTTCGGGCACAAAACCGCCGGTGGGGATTTGTACCGCTTCGCCCAAGCGAACAGATAATGTGGATAACTCACCCATTTTGATTTCACCCGTCACGCGCAGTACACCTGGCACAGACATGGCCCGCACGGCGTAACCATCAACTGTGCTACGCCGAAACTCTGGCAACGGCGTCAGCGAGATCACATCACGCGCCAGAATACGGTCACGCGCCTCAAACACCGAGATGATCTCGGTGCCTAGCTTTCGCCCAGCAGCGTCAAGAGCGGTATTTAGGCGAATGACAGCATCCGCCGGAGTCAACAAATCAAATGTGCGCATGTGAGTTAAAAGACAAAAATTGGGCCCTCCCGATTTTAACGGGAAACTTGTCATTCCGAACGCAGTGAGGAATCCCCGACGCGTAAATTGCGCACGATTCGTCACTGGGATGCTTCGCTCCGCTCAGCATGACAACGCTATTTCCCGCTAAACGCGGGAGAACCAAAAGTTGAAAGTGACAAAACGCAATTCTACAGAGCAAAAAGGCAGCTCGGCGGGCTTTGCAGTGCGCGTAGCGTGCCGTGGCTTCAACAGCTAGGTCAGTCACAGAAGAAGAAAGGGCGCAGAGATAGATTTACCTCTGCGCCCCTGCAATTCTACGGTGAAGATTCCGTGACTGCGTCTATCGCATCGTCGTCACCGCAGTCGGCAGTAATTGGGCCAGGCTACCAGACATGGCGTTGAAGAAGGGCGTGGCATACAAACCAATTACAAAGCACATGATCAGTAATGGCGCTACAGTAACAACTTCACGCCAGTCCAAATCTTGTAGCGTATCGTTGGCCGTGTCGCGGCTTTCGCCCAAGAAAATCTTCTGGAACATCGTCAGCATATATGCCGCGCTTAGCACCATACCTACCGTAGCAAAGATTGTCCAAACTTGGTTGGCCAAGAACGCACCCTGCAAGATCACAAACTCACCAACGAAACCGTTTAGGGCGGGCAGACCGACCGAACTAAGCACAAATAGCAGCGCCAACGAGCCATATAGTGGCATACGCGTCCATAGTCCGCCAAACTTGCCCATATCGCGAGTGTGACGACGCTCGTAGATGAAGCCAATAATCAAGAAAAGGGCGCCGGTGCTGAGACCGTGATTGACCATCTGTAAGATAGCGCCGCTGACACCGATCGTGTTCATGCTGAAGATGCCCAGCACAATGTAACCCATGTGGCTGACCGATGAATATGCCACTAGTTTCTTGGCATCGCTCTGAGCAAAGGCCACAACTGCTCCGTACAAAATCGCGATGGCCGACAGCGCCATCAAAAAGGGCGCAGCGATTTTGCTGGCTTCCGGGAACAAGCCAAGGTTAAAGCGGATCAAGCCATAACCGCCCATCTTGAGCAACACCGCCGCCAGAATAACGGAACCGGAAGTGGGTGCTTCGACGTGTGCGTCTGGCAGCCACGAGTGAAACGGGAATAGCGGGACTTTGATCAGGAAGGCAATCGCAAACGCACAAAACAGCCACATATTGCCGGACCAATTGGCATTTTTCCTGATTAATTCGGTGATATCGAACGATCCGCCATTTACACCGAGATACAAGATCGCGACCAACATCAACGCACTGCCCGCCATCGTGTACAAGAAGAACTTGAGCGAGGCATAAATACGGCGATCCCCACCCCATAATCCAATGATGAAGTACATCGGCACCAGCGCAAACTCCCAAAACACGTAGAACAGGAACAGATCCAGCGACAAAAACACGCCTAGTGCCGCGGTTTGCATCAACAAGATAAGTGCATAGAACTCTTTGGTGCGCTCGTGGATACTCTTGAAGCTGAACCAGATTGTGATCGGAAAAGTGAACGTGGTGAGCATCAGCAACCAGATGCTGATGCCATCCACACCCAGTTTGTATTTGATGCCAAAGTCAGCGATCCAGTTGGCTTCAGTCACAAACTGATAACCCGCTTTTGTCCCATCGAACGCGAACAACGCAAACAACGAGGCCAGAAACGTCAGCAAGGAAGCACCGAGTGCCGCCAACTTGATGTTGTTATCCTGCGTTCGCGGCAACATCGCCACAATTAATGCACCGAGTAAAGGTAGGAAAGTAATTAAGGTCAGCATTCTTAAATTGAGAACTCAGAATTCAGAATTCATAAAGAAAATCTTATCTTCTTCATTCTGTATTCTCAATTCTTAATTTCTCCAGTTTATTTTTTCTCTCGAAAGTAATACAGCAAGTCGATATTTCCCGGCGACTGACCGTAGTCGGTCAGCATTTGGGCCATTTCGGCGCAGTGCTGAGTGCCATGGTTCACCACATGTGCCAGTGCTGCCCACAATGGGTCAGTGACCAGCGGTCGATTTTTGTCCAAAAGTGAATAGGTGTGCGCGCTTTTCAGTTCATCGTCAGTGAGGAGATTGGCCCACGCTCGCCACTGTTGCTCCACACCCACCCAACGAGCCAAGATCGATTGCAGGGTTGGAAACTCGTCTTTGGATGGCAGTGCCGACGGCGACACGCCTTCGTGCATGCGCTGATACCACAGCCATTCCGCACCCAAAACATGCACCAAAGTGCCGCGCAGGCTGGCGAATGGGAAAGTGGTAGGCGCATCAAATTGCCAGGGTTGAACTTGAGCAACCTTGCTTAGAATTTTTTGGTTGCGCCAGTAATTGTAATTAAACAGCTCGCGCACATACTCGCTATTCATAGTGTTTGCATTAGACCAGATGCGTCTTGAAAAGAGTGATTGCCTTGGCCCAGGCATCCTGAGCCGGCCCTTCAACATACGCTCCATGCGAGGGGTTGAGAAAGGCATGTCCGGCCTTAGGGTAAATCACAAATTGCGCATCTTTGCCAGCCGCTTTATACAACGCTTCAACCTTGCGCACCTGGGCGACCGGGATGCCACCATCGTCTTCGCCATAGATGGCCAACACCGGCGCATTTACTTGAGCCACTTCTTCTGGCGTAGGATCATATCCGCCGCCATACCAAGGCGAAATCGCGCCTAGATGCGGATAATGTTCTGCCGCACGAAAAGCAACGTGCCCACCCATGCAAAAACCCATCATGCCCAGCTTCTTGGGTGCAACTTGGGCGTCGTTGCGCAACATCTCGCATGCTGTTTCAACTTCGGCCAAGCGTTCCGGCATCTGACGCATCATCACCAATTTGCGGGCATCATCCGGCTCGGTGGCAATTTGCCCATGATAGAGATCCGGCACCATCACGACAAAGCCTGCAACCGCCAAACGTTGCGCCAACTCGCGAATGTGTGGCTCAATGCCCCACCATTCCTGAATCAGAACAATGCCGGGGTGCGGCAAACCGTCGGATGGGCGGACAAGATGCCCCTGCGGTCCATCGGTGCGTCCTTCGAAATGGATAGTTTCTGACTGGACAATCATAAAGAGTGCTAAGTGCTGAGTCCTTAGTGCCGAGTAATTAGTAAGCAGTTCCACTAAGGACTCAGGACTTTCAACTTGCTATTTCGTATTCATTACAAAGTACGCCACCAGCACAACCACACCGCCTAGCATGACCAGGCCATACGAGCGAACATAGCCTGTTTGCGTAGTGCGCAATTGGGTAGATGCAGAGCGCACGAGTTTGCCAACGCCATTTACCAACGCATCAATGCCACCAAGATCAAATACCTGGGCGCACAGGCTGCTGATCGCATAGAAGGGTTTGATGATGATGAGTTTGTACAGTTCATCAACTTTCCACTTAGCGAAAGACCACTTATACAACCCGCCCATATATTTCTTGATCGGGTCCGTGCCTTCGGCTGTGTCGGTCGTCGCGGTCGTGATTGAAGCGTTCTCATACATCTGCTTAGCCAGCCACAATGCGCCGACGGACAACAGCGTAAAGAACAACGCCAAAATGATATTAAAACCCAATGCCTCTTCGGGGATGACAGATTCAAGCAAATGATGTAAGCCCCCACCGCCATTGACTGGTAAATTAAAGAAACCAGCGATCACAGCAAAGAACGCCAAAACCATGAGTGGCACTGTCATGGTCTCGGGTGATTCGGCAGCATGTTCGGCATCCGTCGTGCGCGGCTTGCCCCAAAACACCATGAATATCTGTCGCCCGGTATAAAAAGCCGTCAGCGCAGCGCTAATCGTCAACAGAACAAACACCAGAAAATTCTTATTGAGCGCCGCAACCATGATTTCGTCCTTAGACCAGAAGCCAGCCAACGGTGGCACCCCCGCCAGCGCTAGACCACCGATGACAAAAGTCCAAAAAGTGATGGGCATCTTTTTACGCAAGCCACCCATGTTGCGCATATCCTGCGGGTCGCTGTGAGAGTGACCGCCATGAGCGTGAGCGTAGTGTTCCATCCCATGAATGATCGATCCGGCGGCCAAGAACAACAGCGCCTTAAAGAAGGCATGGGTAAAGACGTGGAACACGCTGGCGACATACGCCCCCAGACCGGCGGCAGCAACCATGAAACCAAGCTGGCTCACAGTCGAGTAGGCCAACACCTTTTTGATGTCATACTGAGTCAACGCGATACTTCCAGCCAACAATGCGGTACAAGCCCCGACGAGCGACACGATGGTCTGAGTCGTTGGAGCCAACTCAAACAATACATGAGTACGGGCCATCATGTACAGACCGGCTGTCACCATCGTAGCAGCGTGGATCAATGCCGAAACCGGGGTTGGGCCTGCCATCGCGTCGGGCAGCCACACATATAACGGGATCTGGGCACTTTTGCCAGCTGCACCTATGAACAACAACAGAGTAATGGTGGTTGCTGCCATAGCGATGGCGGTCTTAGACTCTTCCGCTTTGTGAAACACCTCGCTATAGGTCAGGCTCCCAAATGTGACAAAAATAAGCAAAATACCAAGCATGAAGCCCACATCGCCAATCCGATTGGCAACAAAGGCTTTGCGGGCCGCTTCCGGATTCTTGATGTTTTTGTACCAGAAACCGATCAGCAAATAGCTGCACACGCCGACCAACTCCCAGCCCACAAACATGATCAGGAAGTTGTTGCCCATCACCAATATGAGCATCGAGGCGATAAAGAGATTTAGATAGACGAAGAAGCGATGAAAGCGCTCGTCGCCATGCATATAGCCAATCGAGAAGATATGAATCAGCGTGCCAATGCCGGTAATGATCAGCATCCACAGACCGCTCAGACCATCGATCTGAAAGCCCCACGGTATGTCCAGCGTGCCCGTTTTGATCCACGAGATGCCAAGATTGGCCATAATCTGGTGATCGGGTGCGCGTTCCATCATAAAGAAGATGATGACTGACATGAAGAACGACAACGCGACCATGAGCGTGGCCACAATGCCCACCGCCCGTTCGCCCATGCGCTTACCGCGTGTGGCATTAATCAGCATCCCCAGCAATGGGAACAGGATTGGAGAAACAATCATCAAGTTCATCTTCGCTCTAGCTTGTCACCGGTTCACGCAGTTTTTCACGAATAATGCGTTGGAGTGACATCTCCTTTTCATTCAAACATTCGAGCAGCGCCAACTGATTGCGCGCCCGGTTCAGGTTGTGTTCTGGATATTCAATCGGGTAATACTTGTCGCCATTCAGGTAATCCGCCAGAAAGCGAATGCCCTGCATGTAGACCATGAATTGCCCGGCATAAAACAAATGTTCACGCTCGGCTGCGGTGAGCACAGCGCCAAGCTCAGTAAGATAGCCGTCCACTAACGCGGCAAAATAATCTTCGCGCACGGTTACTTTGCGCACGTCGCGCTCTTCTTCCGATACCGGACATACATAGGTGCGCACCATATCGCCTAGGTCAGAAATAACTTTGCCCGGCATCAGCGTATCGAGGTCGATCACACATACACCCTCGTAACTGCCCTCGCGTAGAAGCACGTTGCTGATCTTGGTGTCGTGATGCATCAGCCGATCACGCAGATGACCCGCGCTAACTAATTTCTGATAGGTTGTAGCAATGTCCGCATGACGGACAAAAGCATCGATCTCTGCCGCAGCGTGCGTTTTGCGTTGCACCTCTGCCCCTTCAAGTGCATGTTGAAATTGCTCAAAGCGCAGGCTCAGGTTGTGGAAATGCGGGATAGTCGGCTGGAACTCACTCAGATCAATATCTGAAACCAGTCGCGCAAACCGACCAAATTGTCGAGCCGCTTCATAGGCTTGTTTGGGCGAATCAGCTTGGTCAAGGGTCACTGTATCCGGCACAAACGCCATCAATCGCCACACCTCATCCCCGTGCCAAAACATCTCTTGGTCATTAATCGTGCGAATGGCTGGCAAAAACAAATATTCCGGGAAACGCTGCGCCAAGTAAGCATGCGTCAGCCGATGGTTCTGTGCGATGATTTCCGGCTGCTTAAACACATACGTATTGATCCGCTGCAAAATTAAACCCTGCCCACTCGCATGATTGCTCGCATGATTGCGCACAAGATAGGTCTTGTTGATGTGCCCCGAGCCATGCGGCTGCACATTCACAAGCTGCGGATCGAGGCCGTAAGCGGCTAATACGTCGTTCATCGCATGTGACGTTGAGCGTAGTGCGTGGAGCGCGAGGCGAATGACCACCTTACGTTCTACGCCTCGCGCCCCACGTGTTCTATCCTTTCATCTGACTGAGTTCATCTACATCCGTGCTGCGCTTGGTGCGGAAGATCGCTACGATCAAGGCTAGGCCCACTGCCACTTCGGCAGCGGCCACGGTCATCACGAAGAACACAAACATCTGTCCATCAAGCTGGCCCAATTGGTTGGCAAAGGCCACAAAGGCCAGATTGGCCGCATTCAGCATCAATTCCACCGACATGAAGATCATGATGGCGTTGCGCCGAACCAATACGCCGGTTGTGCCAATCGCAAACAACACGGCCGAGAGGATTACGTAAGCTATTGGGGACATGGGAAGTTCTGAAAGTTAGTAAAGTTAGTAAAGTTAGGAAGGTTCGGAAGGTTCGGAAGGTTCGGAAGGTTCGGAAGATTATGAAAGTTCGAAGGTTCGGAAGGTTCGAACGTTCAGAACGTTATAAACCTTCTGAACCTTCTGAACCTTAATAACCCTTTTAGCTACTTATCGCGTGTCAAAACCACTGCGCCGATCATCGCGACCAGCAGCAGCACCGAGATCACTTCAAACGGGAAACCATAGGTAGTGAATAGCTTTTGGCCGATGGCCATGGGACTGGAGTCAACCAGCGCTACTGCGGGCGTCGGTGCGCCAAAGCCGCTACCGATCACCGCAAACGCCAACACAAACAAGCCTACGCCCAAGATCATCGCCAACGGGCGCTGCCAATTCTGGCCCGGACGATTCGACGGAGTCAGCTTTTCCGCACCCAGCACCATGATGACGAACAAAAACAGCACCATGATCGCACCGGTATACACGCTAATCTGGATGGCCGCCAAAAACGGTGCATTCAGCAGTAGATAAAACACCGCGACCGTGCCGAAATTTAGAATCAAAAAGAGCGCAGCATAAATGGCGTTGCGGCTCAGCAGCAGTCCAAACGCAGACGCAATACTGACCGCGGCGAGCAGAACAAAAATTAATGTCTCCATTTTGGGAATTGAGAATTAAAAATTAAAAATTAAGAAAGAAGAAAGCATGCCTTAACGCATCCGTTTCTTCATTCTGCCTTCTCAATTCTTAATTCATTGACTGGTGTCCACTGGCGGAAAAGGCAAAATTGCCCGATCAAAGCGGCCAGGTTCTACCTGTTGCGGAGTGCTGGGCAAACCGTTAGACGGCGGCTCCAATAAGCGCTCCTTCGTATAAATCATTTCCTCGCGCGTATAGCCCGTCGGGAATTCGATGGCTTCCAGCACGATGGCGTTGGTTGGGCAGGCGTCTTCGCAGTAACCGCAGAAAATACAGCGCAGCATGTTGATCTCGTAGGTCGAGGCATATCGCTCGCCCGGTGAGAAGCGCTTCTCATCGGTGTTCTCGCTGGCCTCCACATAGATCGCATCCGCTGGGCAAGCAGCAGCGCATAATGCGCACCCGATGCAGCGCTCCAAACCTGTATCCTCGTAGCGCTTCAAGTGATGTCGCCCGCGAAAGCGTGCGCTCATCGGCTTCTGCTGCTCTGGATACGCAATGGTGACTGGCTTCTCTGTCACCGTCTTCAATACCTCAAGCATTCCAACAGGAATGCGGGCAAGTTTTTCGAGATCGTCTTTTAGGCTCATATCTTTTCAAAATTAAAAAGGTAAATTAAAAAATCAGGCGAACACGCGCCGTTCCTCTTTTTTAATTCTTAATTTTTAATTTCCTACTTTCCTATTTGTATCCTGGCAACCCCAGTGTAATCAAAAACGCTGTAATAGCGACATTTGCCAATGCGATGGGCAAAAGCGTCTTCCAACCAAATGACATCAGCCGGTCGTATCGGAAGCGCGGCAACGAAGCGCGCACCCAGATAAAGATCAACAAGCAAACGACCACTTTCAGAAGGAACCAAAACACCGACAAAATCGGAATCTGCTCAACAAACGGGCCACTCCAGCCGCCGAGAAAGAACGTGGTGAACAATGCGCTCACCGCAATCATCTTCAAATACTCGGCCATGTAAAACAGGGCGAACTTCATACCGCTGTATTCGGTCATGAAGCCAGCTGTGAGTTCCTGCTCGGCTTCGACCAGATCGAAGGGTGCACGCATAGTCTCGGCAAAAATGCAGATGGCGAATACAAGTGCAGCCACCGGCTGACGAAACAAGTACCAACCCAGAATGCCGCCATATTGATACGGTAACTGCGCAGCCACGATGTCGTTCAGGCTGGCGCTGCCCGCCATGAGCACGACAGTCACCATGGCCAGACCCAGTGGCAATTCATATGAAATAACTTGTGCCGAAGCGCGCAAACCCCCGATCGAGGCATACTTGTTATTGCTGCTCCAGCCCGCCAACGCAATGCCATAGACCGCCACGCCTAGCACACCCAGGATATACAGCACCCCCACATTGATGCCGCTAGCCAGTTGCAGCCACGGTAAATTGCCAAACGGAATCACCGCAAATACGATTAACGCCGGGATCACTGTGATCATTGGAGCGATAAAATAGGCAACTTTGTCCACACCCGTCGGGGTAATGCTTTCTTTGAAGATTAGCTTCAAGCCATCGGCCAACGGTTGCATCAGCCCCAGCGGGCCGGCGCGGTTTGGGCCGATACGCGCTTGCAAGCGGGCCAACACTTTGCGCTCGAGCAGCGTCAAATAGGCAAAGCCCGTCAACAGCACAAAGGCCAGAACGAGGGTTTTGAGGATTGCTTCTATTACAGGATTCATTTCAGAGTCATGCGTCAAACGTCATGCGTCAATATGACGCATGACGTTTGACGCATTATTTGGCTGCCAATGGAATAAGGGTCGCCTCGCCTTCGATACGCTGCTGCAACACCGCGCTACGTCGGATCAATTCACCTTGTTGATAGAGCGCCCGTGGCTTGCGTTGCATGGCGGCAATCGACGGATCGGGCACCGTGACCGGCGTCGCCGTGGCTACAAACCCCGCACGCTCTGCGTCGGCAGCGTAACGCACACCCAGACCACCCGTGTTGTCATAGACCGTGCCGCCATAATACAAATCATCGCGACCCATCGGCGGCCATTGCGCCTCGGTCTGGCTAAGTGCATCGTAGCCCAGGCCGGCATAAGCGGGCACATTCTTTGCCAGATCATCGAAAATCTGCTGTGTGCTCCAATACATCCACGCGGCGCCCAGTTGCTTGGCAGCCTCTTGGAAGGCCCACCAATCCGGCTTGGCCTGACCCAACGCCGACAATGCCCGATAGAACCGCTGCACCCGCCGATCACCGCTGGTAAATGTCCCCTCGCGTTCAGCGAAGCTCAGCGCCGGCAAAACCACATCTGCCGTCTTGGCCAGATCCGTCAGAAACAGATCCTGCACAATCGTAAAGCTGGCATTGGGCGCATCGGCAGCATCGCCCACGCCGACAAGCCAGGCCAAACCAACGTTCTGAACGTTCTGAACGTTCTGAACGTTTCCAACGTCATAGACACCCTGCGTGTTCCCATGCGCATACATCGGCAGCAGGCCACTGTTGGCTTTGCCAGCGTGACCCGTGTCGATCAATACATTAGCCAAGTGCTGAGCCAAGGTGCGCGACGATGGCGCATCGAGCTGCTCGTCGCCGAAGACAAACAGCAGGTTACGGGCATTCTTGAGCGCATCGTTGCTGGCAGCAATCTCGACGCTTCCCACGGTCGATTTGGCCGCCATGCCTGGCTCAAAGCGCAAAATCTGGCGCGCATAGCGGTGCATCTTGGTTGAGCGCGAGTGCGCTATGATCAACGTCACACCACGGTCGGTCACCGCTGCCTTCAGCCGCAAGAACCAGACTGGGGCGCTCTCTTCAACATCGGCATTCACCACGACAATAACATCTCCTTTGCCAAGCTGCTTGAGGTCGCTGTCCTTGCCCAAGCCATAAGCACGCACAATATCGGCGTAACCTGCGGCAGTGTTGGGCGACATCGCCACTGTGCCGTTGGCCAATTTCATCAGCTTGCCAAACAAGAATGCATCTTCGTTGGCGATACGATCACCTATCACACCCACTGTGTTCTTGCTAACCTTGAGTTTGTCGCCAATTGCCAGCATGGCCTGTTCCCAGGTAGCCTCGCGCAGCACGCCGTCTTTGCGGATCATGGGCTGCTTAAGACGATCTTGGGCACGAGTGTAATGATGGGCAAAACGTCCTTTGTCGCACATCCAAATCTCATTGACCTGCTCGTTCTGACGCGGCATCACCCGCTTGATCTCATGACCGCCGGACTTGGTGTCCAAGCGCGTATTCAAGCTAATATTGCAGCCCACCGAGCAATGATTACAAACCGATTGAGTGCTGTCCAACTCCCAAGGGCGGGCCTTGAAGCGGAAATCGGCGGTCGTCAGCGCACCCACCGGGCAAATATCGGTGGTGCAACCGCTAAAGTAGCTGTCGAAGCCAGGGTCGCTCATCGTGATGATCTCGGCATAGCGTCCACGATCATGAATGCCCAACACATGGTCATCCGCGATTTCGTCCTGGAAGCGCACGCAACGCGCACACATAATGCAGCGCTCACGATCAAGGAAGATCATCTCGCCCAATGGGGCGTGCTTGTCGTTGTGTTGCTTGTCGGCGTAATCGAAGCGACTCACGCCAGGACCATATGCCAAGGTCAGGTTTTGCAGTGGGCACTCGCCACCTTTGTCACAGATGGGGCAGTCGAGTGGGTGGCTGGTCAGCAAAAGCTCCAGCACATCCTCGCGCGCGTCCTTCACCTGCGGCGTAGCGGTTTTGACCACCATGCCCTCGCTCACCGGGGTGGTGCAAGCGGTTTGCAGTTTGGGGATCATCGCGATGACCGGCTTGCCATCTTCGCCCATCACCACCTGCTTGGTGGCTGGATCAATCTTGGGCGTGCCCACCTCGACCAAGCACATGCGGCACATGCCGACGGGCTTGAGTTTGGGGTGATAGCAGAAGATTGGAATATCGTTCTGTATCTTCTTAGCGGCGTCGACGATCAGTGTTCCTTTGGGAACTGCGACCGACACACCATCTACGGTTAGATTAACTTGATCTGCCATTGTTTGTTTGCTAGTTAGCTTTCAGCCATCAGCTTTTGGCTTTCTGCAATCAGCTGTCTGAACCCTCCGAGGTCTTTCGACCTCGGAGGGTTTTGATCAATGACCGCGTCCGGAATCGGACGGAGTGCTGACCGTTGCCGGTTGATTGCTCGCTGTTGATTGCTGACCGCTCGTAATCACCACATCTATCGGAAGCGACACATCGATCCGCGTTCCATCTTTTTTTGTCACTCTGACTCGACCCACCACATCTACGAAGATCTTGCTGGTATTGCCTGAGCCTGATTTTATTAGGTCACGCTGCGCAATACGCTTCAAAACCGACTCATACAAACGCACTTTTTGTGCGCCTGTGCTGTCAAAGATTACCCAGTCTGTTCCACCCTCGAAACTTTGCTGGCTATGGAACTCGCCTTTGACGTGCACGATGGCTCCATGATCACCGCGATTCAGACCGCCCAAATCACGCGCCAACACGCTGCGTTGCGTCGGCGAAATGATGATCGTGTCACGCGGCTTGTTCATAATCAGATCAAACTTGCCGTTGTATGCACTAACACGCCCATTCACTTGCACCGTTGCACCGACATTGAGCTTGGCTTGGATGTCCTTTGATAAGCCATCGTAGGCGCTATCAAAGTAGGTGAGCGAGACTGTGCCCGTTTCATCCCTGACAACAAACTTGAAACCTTTGGAGAACCCACTGGCTTCTTCAACCGTCCCTTTCACATTGACCCATTTGCCTTCCAGCGTTTGGTCGATCTTGTTGATCGACGTAATTACCGGTGGGGCCGCTTGGGCCTGATTCGAAACAACTAGCACTGCGGCCAACAGACTTACGACAATATACCTAGTTCGATTATTCATGAGTACTCACTTGTGAGCCTATGAACAAAGATTCAGGTTACAGTGTTTGTCTCTTCGCCTTTGATCCAAGTTCGAAAAGTTTTGAAAGTTCGTAATGTTCTGAAGGTTAGTAAAGTTCCTAAAGTCTTTCAAGTTCCGAATGTTTTGCACTCCAACTAATGAGTGACAATCACCCGAACTTTATGAACCTTACAAACTTTACCAACCTTCCAAACGTTATGAACCCTGTCAACTTTCCAAACGACACAAACTGTTAATGCGCCAACACCGCATGCGGATGCGGCAGGGCGTGATCACGCTCCAGTTCAATCAGGTCACTCGCGCTGCCGCCCATACCTTGATTGATCCAGTCGATGTAGTCCTGCTTGAAATGCTTCAGCGTAAAGGTCATACTGCTGGTGGCAAACTCACCCAGCGGACAGAAGCATTTGCCAATGATCTGTTTATTAACTTCGGCAATCATGTTTACATCTTCCATGGTGCCTTCGCCAGCCAACATCTTGTTGTAGATCTTCAGCGCCCAGTGCGTACCTTCGCGGCAGGGCGTGCATTTGCCACAACTCTCATGCTTGAAGAAGCGAATCATCTTGCGCGCCGCCCAGACCATGTTCACGCTGTCGTCCATGAAAATGAACGAGGTCGAGCCCAGCACCGAACCAATTACGCCCATCGCTTCATAGTCCAACTTGGCATGGAAGTTGCTGGTCGGGATAATTGGGCTGGACGAACCCGCTGGCAACACCGCCTTAATCGGGCGACCGGTGGACGACCCACCCGCCATGTCCAACAGCTCTTGAATGCTGTATTTGCCAAGTGGAATTTCGTAGTTGCCTGGATTCTTCACATGGCCACTAACGGAGAAGATTTTCACCCCAGGCGACTTTTCGGTACCCCACTGTTTGTACCAAGCCGGACCGTTCAGAACAATCGGTGGCACATTGGCCAGCGTCTCAACGTTATTAATGACGGTCGGCTTGCCATACAAACCCACCACTGCCGGGAAAGGCGGCTTCAATCGCGGCTGGCCCAAGCGACCTTCGAGCGATTCGAGCAGGGCGCTTTCCTCGCCACAGATATAAGCACCGGCGCCATAATGCAAGTGAATGTCCAAGCTGTAGTCAGTGCCAAATAGCTTCTTGCCCAACATGCCTTTGGCATATGCATCGTCGATAGCCTTCTGCAAATATACCCCTGGCTCTTTGAACTCACCCCGCAGATAAATATAAGCAGTGTTGCAGCCAATGGCATACGCGCACAGGGCGGTACCTTCGATCACCTGATGCGGGTTGTCCTTGATCAATTGGTGATCTTTGAAGGTTCCAGGCTCCGATTCATCGCAGTTGACCGTGACGTATTTTGGAAAAATATCTTTAGGGATAAAGCTCCACTTCAAGCCGGCCGGGAAGCCCGCCCCACCCCGCCCGCGCTAGCCGGAATCCTTGACCACTTGTATGACTTCGTCGCCCTTCATCGAGGTGACGGCAT
>JANMVQ010000474.1:0-6692 GCA_031392845.1 Chloroflexota bacterium | reverse complement strand
GGGCTAAATTACGGTTACACACAATGGTGCAAACTGAACTAATAGATTTCCCATATAGAGTTGACTCATTCAACCCTCCCGGTTTGTAGAGACCGGGAGGGTTTATGCGCCATGTTTACTTGGGGAATCTATAAGACCCGGATTTGCAGGATAACAGGATTTTCTGATGATTTATCCTGAATGCCCTATTGACCCTATTATCCAGTCAATCCACAGTCTACTCCGATGCTTGCATTGCTTTGGCTATCCATATAATGCAACCCATCCATGAGCAAGAATCCGGTCGAAGTGATCTTCCTCGGTACAGGCTCGGCCATTCCGATGGCGGGCAACAGTAATTCCTCTTATCTAGTACGGTTGGCCAGCGAGACTCTGCTGATCGATTGCGGCCCAACGATCTTGCAGCAACTTGATGCGATCGGTTTCTCGCCCAGCCAAATCACACATGTGTTTTTCACCCACCGACACGGTGATCATGCCCTCGGCTACCCCATGCTGATGTTGTGGTACCAACTCAACGCTGGGCCTGGGATTCGCCCACCCGTGCTTATCGGCAGCGAACGCACACTCATCGCATTGGACGACTACATGCAAGTGGCGTATGGCGATATTGGCGATATACCCAAAGCCGCGCCACGCATCGCGCTGCCGACCGATCAGCCGGCTCAAACACGGATTCACCCGCATATCATGCTGCGGACTTGGCCGATGAATCACGGCGATTTTGCACCCGTGCTGGGCTTGCGCATCGACACCCGCGCGCCGTATTTCAGCGGGGCCTCACTGGCATTCACCGGCGACACTGGGCCATGCGAGAATATCTTGCTGTTGGCGCAGGATGTGGATTTACTCGTGCATGAGGCCGATCTATGCGCGACGATTCATCCGCACTTTGTCAACGGCGCATTTGGCCACAGCACCGCCCAGATGGCCGGACGCAACGCTAAAGCCGCCCACGCCAAGCATCTGGCACTCACACACATTGATTTTGTCTACCATGGCCAAGAGCAGACCCTGATCGAGGAAGCCCAGCACGAATTCGAGGGGCGGGTGAGCGCGCCAATCCCAGGGGTGGTGTATACGGTGTAGTATTGCCCGACAGAATGCATGTCCTGCACCTTAACTACGCATACGAGCCAGTTCCTGATGGTAAAGCGCTGCTTGCGCGCTTCCCTACACTCACCCAATTGTGCGAGGCACAGACCCGTGCCGGGTTACGGGTCACCGTATTGCAACGATTTTGGCGCGACGATGATATTCAGTTGAATGGGGTCTGCTACCAGTTGCGCTACGATGGGGCTAGGACCGCGTTGGCGGCTCGGCCGTGGACATTTCTGCCGCATTTGCATCAAATTGCACGCCGCACACAACCCGATATTGTGCACGTGAATGGTCTAGTCTTCCCCACTCAGGTGCTGCAATTGCGCCATTGGCTAGGCAAAAATATGCCGATCGTTGTGCAGCATCACGGCGAACGACCCACTTCATGGAAAATGCGTTGGCTGCAACGCCACTGTTTATTCGCAGCCGATGGGTACTTGTTTACGGCCGAGGCGATTGCTGCAGAATGGCGTACCCAAGGTGTGATCCGTGCTGGGCAATCCGTGCTGGAGGTGATCGAAGGGTCATGTCATTTTGCACCGGTGCAAAAAACACTCGCCCGCCAAAACGCTACTCTGCCTGGCAACCCAGCAATCCTGTGGGTAGGCCGGTTGCATGAGCGCAAAGACCCGCTCAGTGTGTTGGCTGGGTTTGCCCTGGCCCAAACGAGCTTGCCCGACGCGCATCTGACGATGATCTACAATGCCGCGCCCTTACTGCCACAAGTGCAAGCGCAGATCGATCAATCGCCAGGGCTGCGCAGCCGAGTGCACTTAATGGGTGCACTCCCGCATCATGCCCTGCCCAACTGGTATAGCGCCGCAGACCTGTTTATTACGGGCAGCCCGGCTGAGGGAAGCAATTACGCGCTGATCGAAAGCATGGCCTGTGGCACATTCGCAGTATGCAGCGATATCCCAGCCAATCGCAAAGTCATCGATCAGGGTCGCTATGGTGAGCTGTATGCGGTCGGCGAGGCTCAAGCCTGCGCCGCTGCTATCATCCGCGCAGTCTCACGTTCGCAAAGCGTTCCAACGTCCGACATCCGCACCCACTTTGAGCGCAACCTGAGTTGGTCCGCTATCGCCCAACAATCGCAGCAAGCCTATCAACAACTGATTACAGCCAAGCGAGAACAGCACCGGTGAAACTGGCTTTGGTTATTCCCGGCGGGGTGGATCGCAGCGGGCAGGAGCGGGTCATCCCAGTCCTGCTATGGCTGATCGAACGATTGGCACGCCAACATACTGTGCACGTCTTTGCGCTGCACCAATACCCCGACCCGTGTGACTATGAACTGCTTGGAGCACACATCCACAATATTGGCCAGCCCAAGTCTCTGCCAAAGCTGCGATTAATCCAGCAGTACCATCGATTTATCGACCGTGTCAAACAGACAGAGCGGCAAGTCGGGCGCTTTGATTGTTTTCACGGTTTCTGGGCCGGGTCAACCGGGTTATTTGCTGGGCTGGCAGCCCGTCGATACCATGCACCGTGCCTTGTCAGCTTAATGGGCGGTGAGGTTATAGCGCTACCTGAGATCAATTATGGGATGCAGTGCCATTGGCGTAGCCGCCTGTTGGTACGCTGGTCAGCCCGTCTGGCCTCCCAGGTGACAGTCGCGACTCAATATATGCAGGCATTGGCCAACCAACATCACATTCGCAGCGAAATCGTGCCCTTCGGGGCGGACAGAAACATCGTTATAGACGATGTGCCCATGCTACGCACAAACTCGCAGAAGCATCTGCTGCATGTCGCAAGTTTGAATCAGGTGAAGGATCAACCCACCCTGCTGCGCGCTATGCGGCGAATAGTCGATACCCGCTCAGATGTTCACCTCGACATCGTTGGTGAGGATACGTTGCACGGCGCAATGCAGCGGCTGTGTAACGAGCTTGGGTTGAACGGGCAAGTGACTTTTCATGGCTTTCGTAACCAAAATGATTTGCGTCCGTTTTATCAGATGGCGGATCTGCTGCTATTGCCATCCCGGCATGATGCGGCGCCTATCGTCGTGCTGGAAGCGGCTCTGCATGGCGTGCCGACGATCGGCAGCGCTGTCGGCTATGTCGCCGACTGGGCACCTAAGCGCGCCCAAGCTATTCCAATCGGTGACGATGTCGCATTAGCGGCCACAACATTAACCCTGCTCGCCGATGACTCGGAGCGTATTCGAATAGGACAATATGCGCGCGATTGGGCACAGACCTATGATGCAGACTGGACAGCCCAGCAATTTGAAATACGCTACCGGACTCTTTCAACCCTAAATCACTGATTCCAGCAGCGCCGCGGCTTCATGCGGATCTGATCCTGTATTTAACAGAAAGGCCGGTCGCGCCAACAGGCGCGCCAGAAGCTCTGGCCATTGCGGCTGCATGCTGGCGAAGGGCTGCTGGGCAAACAGTTGCTCACGCACGTCAGCGCTGGACAAAGGACGAATCGACGGACGTTGTCGACGCGGGTGGCGTTGTCGAACTAGAAAGATGAGATGGCCCAGCGCTGCCACGTCTAATGGAGCAGACGGGAAAATCCGGCGCACATCAATCTCCAACTTGCGACGCCCACTCCGCCGGGTGATCCAGCCCACACCGGGCATTGAATTGACAGTTGGAAAGAACACGGGTGCATCTTCCATCAAGTGGATGAAGTTGGGCGTGCCGTGGACGGTGTCGTTCAACATAAAGACACCATCTTCACCTAAAAATTGCCACCCGCGCATTAGACAGGCGTAGGCCAATGTCGACTTCCCCGCGCCGCTTTCGCCAAACAGCAGGCAAGAGACACCCTTGCGGGCAACACAACCGGCATGTAGACCGACTGCGCCTAGGGCTTGGCGCACCATTTGATACAGAATGAATTCGATCAGCTCGTATCTAATATGATAGGTAAATTGTGCCATCGCAGGCGACACGGTAATCATGGCTCGGCGCGATTTAAAAGAACACACTCCGATATCGACGGGAGTCATACTTGCCAACAACAAATCTCCGTCCGATGTGGTGTATACCGGTGGGGGCTGATCGACGGCGGGATCAAGCCGATCATTGTTCGCGATCAAACGCACCCGCAATGGGTCGGTCACGGCTGTTTCGCCGTAGTCAGCAAAGGCATGTTGGGTCAGCCGCAACAGCCAACGGCGATTGGACTCGGCATACACTGGCGTATTGATTACCCGGAGCATTGCAGAAAATGGGGTTGGAGTATGTTCCAAAAACGGATTGGCTGCGGATCGTTTCATGTTGCTGAGCGATTCATAATAATTAATAATGATAACAATGCGACGGCGCGGAAGCCATCTAACGAAATACAGTTGTCACACGGTATAACTTAACTATACTTCTAACCCTAATGCCTGATGTGTTGCTTGCCCATTCGTATTTTCTGAAATACGATGCAAAGCAGACTCAGAAAATGAAGCCCTATCCGCCACTGGCAACGCTCTACATCGCCAGTCATCTTCGCAGCAACGGCTATTCAGTCGCGTTATTTGATGCCATGTTGTCAGAGGGCGAGCATGAGTTTGCCAGCGTTCTGTCTGAGCAGCAGCCACGCTATGTTGTGCTGTACGAAGACAACTTCAATTTTCTCAGCAAGATGTGTCTGACCCGCATGCGTGAGGCAGCCTGCACCATGAGCGCAATGGCCCATGCGGCGGGTGCTGTCGTGATCGCATCTGGCTCCGATGTCAGCGATCACCCAGAATTATATTTTTCACACGGGGTGTGCTATGCAGTATTGGGTGAAGGGGATCACACCGTATTGGAATTGCTGCGTGTCTTGGATCGCCCTACCGAAGACGAAGAAACGTGCAACGCCGAGGTTGAATCTATTAAGGGCCTGGCCTATCCGACGCCGCAGGGACTGCAGCGCACCGCTAAACGACCGACCGAGAAAAATCCCAATCGATTTGAACTGCCGGCCTGGGATCTAGTCGATGTTGGGGCGTACCGCGCTGCCTGGGTTCAGGAGCACGGCTATTTCAGCCTCAACATGGTCAGCACACGTGGGTGTCCTTATCACTGCAACTGGTGCGCCAAACCCATCTGGGGGCAGCACTATGCCATGCGCTCGCCTGCCAACGTTGCCGAGGAATTGGTCTATCTCAAGCGTACCCTAAAGCCTGACCACATTTGGTTCGCCGACGACATCTTTGGCCTGCGCCCGCAATGGGTGGCGGAATTTGGACGCGAAGTGGCTCAGCAGGATGCTGCCATCCCGTTCATGATTCAAAGCCGGGCCGATCTGATGACCGACCAGGCAGTCGCCGGGCTACAGCAGGCCGGATGCACAGAGGTCTGGCTGGGGGCTGAAAGCGGCAGTCAGAAAATCCTGGATGCAATGGACAAAGGCATCCGAATAGATCAACTTTATTCTGCTCGCGCCAGGCTCAAAGCGGCTGGGATCAGGGCCTGCTTCTTCATCCAGTTTGGCTATCCGGGTGAGACTTGGGACGATATCCTGCAGACCATCGCAATGGTGCGACAAAATGTGCCCGACAATATCGGTATCAGCGTGAGCTATCCCCTGCCTGGCACGCGTTTCCATGAAATGGTAAAAAACCAGTTGGGGGACAAACAAAACTGGATCGACAGCAACGACCTGGCGATGCTGTTCAAGGGCAGCTACCAGTCCCCGTTTTATCGCAAACTCCACCAGTTGCTGCATGCAGAACTGGACGCGGCTCTACAGCAGCAAACATCCCTTGACCTGCCAACGCTATGGGATGAATTGCATGAGCTTGAGCGAACCTGTCGCAACGACGAACCCACCCAATTGGTCAAACCGTATGATATTCCGGTCATCCCCGATCTGAGCAAACCATGGAACTGACCCATCAATTACAGGACACTCAAGCCGCCTTTGACAGCGTAGCCGCTGACTATGATGGCCCACGCGGCAACAACGCGCTGATCCAGCGTATGCGTGATGAAGTATGGCGGACATTGGCCCGTAATTTCCCGACTGGCGCACGTCTACTCGATTTGGGCTGCGGTACAGGCTTGGACGCGGTACATCTTGGCCAACAAGGTTATCGGGTGCTAGCGACAGACTGGTCGCCGCTCATGGTGGGTCGCGCCAAAGACCGGGTACGCGCTGCCAATCTTGAGCAGCATATTCAGACCCTGCAACTTGGCATGCAGGCGATAGGCCAACTGGCGACGAGTGACCCATCCAACATCGGTAGCTTTGACGGCATCTACTCCAACTTCGGCGCAATCAACTGCGCGCCAGACTTGCTCAACCTAGCCAGCCAGTGTGCACAGCTTTTGAAGCCCAACGGGAAACTGGTGTTTGCTGTAATTGGCCGAATCTGCCCGATTGAGCTTGCTCACTACGCCGCCAAGCGCAATTGGAAGCGGGCCAAGGTGCGTTTTGCGCCGGGTATGGTGAGCGTCAATCTCAACAAACATAAGGTCTGGACACGCTACTACACCCCGCGCGAGTTTTCTCAACCCTTTGCCCCATACTTTGAGATTGCACATTGTCGGGCACTGAGTCTGTTTGTGCCACCTCCCTACCTGACCTGGCTGTATGACCGCGCTCGGTCAGTGTTTGACGCGGCATGGTGGCTGGATGATCACGTC
>JANMVQ010000442.1:0-9579 GCA_031392845.1 Chloroflexota bacterium | reverse complement strand
AGAGGTCGCGCGCAGCACGGGTGAGGGGAGAGATTACACGCAGCGCGGGTGAGGGGCAAGCTGCACGGGTAGCCGTCTATATTAGGCTCGCTTCCGCAACACTATCGCAAACCACGCCAGCAGCAGGGCTCCCATCAGCATCACCACCGCACTCAGTGTGAACAACAATGAGTAGCCCAAGGCTTGGATCATATAACCGCCGGCAAATGCGATTAGGGCAAAACTCAAGCCCGCCAGACCTTCCTGAGAGCCGTTCAGAGTGCCGTGTAGACGGCTCGGCGTATGCGACATGATATAGACCATATAGGCGGTATAGCGCACGGGTGTGGTCAGCCAGACCAGAATGTAACCTGCAGCACCCACCCACCAGATTGGGATCCACGCCAGCGGCAAGATACCCAATGCCGCAACCACCAGTGCGCCGATCACTGCACCCGCCGCCCCGACCTTTCGGGTGAGCCAGGGGATGGCCAGTGCGGCGGGCACCCCCAACAACTTAGCAATGGCTTGAATAGTGCCGATGGTCGCCGTACTGACATGTAGCTCGCGATCCATATATACATTGAAGAAGGTCTGCATGCTGGCCACACCTCCCACTTGCAGGAAGCGGATCAGCCCGAACATCCCAATGAGTATGAACGCAGCCCGACTCGCCGCTGCGCTGTCGCTACTGATGCCTACAGCAGGCAAAGTTGATTCAGCATCGCTGACGTTGGCATCGCGCATCTGCCAGACTATATAGACCGGCACCAGCAGTAGCAGCGGGATCAACCATAGCGTCCACAGGAATGGCGATGCTTGCGCCAATGTGCCGATGCCCAAGCTGACCAACAGCGGGGGCAGGTTCCCGCCTAGTAAACTGCCCACAAACCCAAACACTGCAAAGGTAGCCGACTGCGTTGAGAAGATACTGGTGCGCTGCTGCAATGTTGTAAGCGCGCCCAAATACGGTGCAGTCGCCACAAAATAGCAGGCCAGACCGGTGTTAGTCAATGCTGCACTCAGTATCAGCACAGCGGTCTGCGTGGCGACCGGCATCCATCCCGCCAATGGCACGAATAGTGTGCCTGAGAAGATCAGCACCATCCCCACGCGCATGATGCGCAACAACCCGTAGCGCTCGCACAATCGTCCCACCGGAAGACAGGCCACTGCAAACATTCCCATCCCGACTGCATTGACTGCGCCGATCAGCTCCGGCCCATAGCCCAGCCGTAGCAAATACAGGTTAAACAGCACTGTGTTGATGCCGCCATCTAATGTCACTGCTAGTATCGCTGCATTGATCAGGTGTCGTCGAACATCGCGGTCGAATTGCCTCAGATGGGTGCGTAGGTTGTGTAACACGTTAGATGGATTTACTGAGGCTTATTAAGACGCTCGCTTAGGAGCGAATCGACATCTTGTCGCCCATCAAATACAGCCAAAATTTCAACTACTGCTTCGTCGGTACGATAATCATAGAAGATGCGCAGCTTCTCCACAATGATTTCACGCAAAAAGTGATCGTCTGAGACTTCAAGTGGTTGTCTTCCACTTTCTGGAAAATCTGATAGGCGTTGCGTCGCATTGACGAGTCGCTTCATCAAAGTAATCGATCGCTTAGGTGCAGATTGTCGAATGGGTTCCAGAATACGATATAAATCAGCTTGTGCAGATGTAGACCAACGAAGGTTACTCTTTGCCATGCTGAAGCATATGCTCCGTCTCATTGATCATGCGTTGAAGATCATTGATGACTTGATCATTGGACACTGTGTTTCCTTCCCGCACATTCTGCCGACCTGTTTCAATCTTTGCTAATAGGGTTAATCGTTCAAGCTGTGCTTTGTAAATTTCAGCGCTAATGAGAATTAGTGAAGGTTGATTTTCATACACGATGATTTTTGGCTGCTTGGAGGTTAAAACATCATCGAAGATAGCATCTTGATCTGTGCGCAACCTTTCAGCGGTAATTACATCGTTTAGAACATTCATAGGTTGAGTATATCCATGAAGACATCAGATGGATTTCAGATCTAGCCTATCAAGGATTACCCGTCGGCGTTGGATCATCCGTTGACCCGTTCCCGTCCGTTGACCCATTCGTATCCATCGATATCACCACCGGCACCCATACCTGATATTTCACATCCAACTCCTCCGGCTTGAGCGCGTCGGGCTCTGGCGTGACTTCTGGGAAGGGTGTGGTCGTGGGCTCAATCATGGGCTCCGGTGTAACCACCGTCAGCCCCGGCGCTTTGCAGGTGAGATCGAGCGTGGCCGACGTAATGCGGCCTATATCCTTGGCTGCCAAGTCACTCAAACACACCTGCCACTGGCCCTGTGCCGACTGACCTACAAAACCGGCGAAGCTTTGCAGCGTAGACATGCTGTCCCCATCTGGGCTAGGTCGGAAGGCACACCGTCGATCATCGCGGCACACCACACCGGTGCCACCAATAGAGTTACCCATCAGCTCGGCCAGATAAAGGGCCGATGCGCTAAACGTGATCGGATAGCTGATCGACATGTCCGACGAATCCCCAAAGCGGGCTGCCGCCTGTGCGGTTGTGTTGATGGTGTGGCTGGCTGCGCCGCCATCTGACCAGCTGGCGAACGCATATTGCGTCCCGTTACTTTCTTGAGCAATTGGGGCACTCACGTTCAGTGGATAGTTCTCCCACGAGGTGATGGCCTGCGGGCCAATGTGGGTGCTGTCATTCACCTTGACCTTTAGCCCCTGTGGCTGAGTGTTGAGTGTGATCAGCACCCGATTTGGTTCCACTGTCTGGGTGATTGTGCGCTGTGCCCCTTGCGAATCTGTTGCGGTTAAGCGCAGCTCTAAGTAGCTGCCTGCGCTGGCGTCCAAGTCTTCTGGACCGGGCAAGCTGGGCACAACCAGATTGTTGCCGGTCCCGCTAAAGAATGGATGGGTGTGCGTATTGGCTGGATTAAGGACACTCACCGATTACCTTAGCTTTTTGCTGTTTTCCGCGAATCACGCGAATCTGCGCTAATAAATTCGCGAGAATTAGCGTGATTCGCGGAAAACCTAAGGTATTCAGGGACACTCACATGCACTAGCAGCAACTCCCACTTAAGTGTGCTGCTCACATCGCCATCCTCTGGGTCAGTCGCACTGCCCACCAATGTCATCGCTTGGCCCACCTTAAAGCGCAGGCTGCTCTCTGGGGAAACAATGCGTGGCTCTGGAGCGCGATTGCCCGCCCGTATAACGACACGTGCTGGCTCGGATACACCCCCGCGCCCATCGCTCACGGTTAGCGTAGCGGTATATATCCCTATCGTCGCGTATGTATGGGAGGGATTTGCTGTAGTGTCGCGGGTGCTGCCATCTCCGAAGTCCCAGTCATAGCGCAAGACATCGCCATCGGGGTCACTGCTCCCGGCACTGCTCAGTTGCACTGTTAAGGGTAAATTGCCGCTGGTTGGGGTTGCACTGGCGGCTGCCACGGGGGCACGATTGGCTGCTGCGTTATAAGTAATGCGGCGCACACTCCCATCGTTCAGCACATAGTAGAGCGTGCTAGTGGATGGATCAAAGTACATCGTGATGATGCCATTGCCTATGCTGCCAGCTGCAAATGTTTCACGGGTGTAGCTGCTGCCGGTCTGGACTAGGCGATAGATGCTCTTGCCGCCGTAATCGCCAAAGAAGTAGCTGTTGTTATAGGGTGCGGGCCAGGTGCTACTGACAACAAATGCGCCGCCAGTGATCGATGAGAATCCACTGGCATGTTGATAATCATAGATTGGGTTGGTAATGCCGCTGGTTGGCGCGCCGCAATTACTGGTAGAGCCATTGGCACAATGCCCCTCACGGATGTTCCAACCATAGTCAGCGTTGAGCGCGCCTTCGTCGATCTCTTCCCACAAGCCTTGGCCCACATCGTTAATATAGAACTGGTTGCTGCCCGGCCTAAAAGCGATACGAAATGGGTTGCGTAAACCCCAAGCAAAAATTTCCTTGCACAAGCCGCCAGTGAGTAGTGGGCCTGCATCACCGCAGCGCAGGGCCCCTGATGTATTGGCATATGGGTTAGTAGAAGGGATTGAGCCATCAGGATTGATGCGCAGAATCTTTCCAGCCAGGTGGCTGCGATTGCGAGCGTTGTTGTTGCTGCCTGCCGAACCGGAGCCATCCAGGGCACACCCGCCATCTCCTGCTGAGATATACAGCAAACCATCCGCCCCAAACTGCACATCCCCCCGCGTTGTGGTTGCCACACAGGGATGGAATATTGCTAAGCAATACAGTCTGACCCGTGGCAGTATTGTCGCTATTTAAGGTGTAGCGCAGCACCCGGTTGTATGGGCGGTTGCCGGTTGAGTTGGCCGATTGAGGGCAGGCTGTGCCATTCTTATAGGTTTGATACAGATATACGTAGCGATTAACCACGAAGTTGGGGTCGACGGTGACGCCCAACAGACCGCGTTCAAAGTCATCGCAGGTCTCACTATTCAGCGTGAGTGTTGTGATGGGTGTGCTGCTGCCGCTGGGCAACACGCGCAACTCGCCACCTTTGCTAGCGATGAGCAGTCGCCCATCCGGGGTGCGGGTTAATGCTGTGGCGCTATCGACGGTGATGAGTAGGCTATCAGTAAATGATGCCGGAACGATAGCATTGGGATCGATCTGTGCGCGTGCTGGCGTTAAACTACCCCATGGATGCAAAGCCAAGATCAGGCTAAGACCGATCGTAAGCGCGATGTCTTTTATGCATTGCTGACGCATGAGTTGTTGCATGTCTGAATTATCGCTTTGTTCATGGCGTGAACACGCAATAATTAGGCCTGCCCTAGGAATAATCCGGCTTATATGGCGACCCAGGCACTCGTTGGGCTAATCCATCTCCACTTTGCCGCGCCCACGCTTGATCGTGCCCGTCTTGCGTTTCCCATCCATGCGTTTGGCCTTGGCCGCCTTGCTGGGTTTGGTAGGACGACGTTTCTTGGGAATCACTAATGCCTGTTGAAGTAGCTCGGCAAAGCGTGCGATCACTAGTTCCCGGTTACGTAACTGGCTGCGCTCACTCTGTGAAACAACGTGCATGGTGCCGACACTATCCACATAGTTGCCCAGTTTCCCCAACGCACGGGTGCGGTCTTCAGGCGTGATCGATGCGCTGTTCGCCAGATCGAAAGACAGCTCTACCGCGCTCTCAGTCCGATTAACGTGTTGGCCACCTGGGCCAGAGGCACGTGCAAACTGAAATTGCAACTCGCTGATGGGAATACGCACGCGCGTATTGATCATAATGAATTCATCGGACATGACTGCCTAAATATACCTGTTTGCGTGATTCACCAAAAGGGCCGATGATCTGCGGAATAACCATGAGCAAGCTAAATAACAAAGGCGTGATCCTTCTCGACCCATTTCCAAGACCGGTTGATGTAATCTTTAGCCCCCAGGATAAAGCTCGTTTGGAATCGCTGGGTCGGGTGATCTGGCACAGTGGTTCGCCGGCCTCGGATGAGCATATTGATCGCTATCTGCCCGAGACTGTGGCGTTGATCGGGCAATCGACACTGACCCGAGCCCGCCTCGACCGGGCACCCAACCTGCGGCTGATTGCCAATGTCGAAAGCAACTTCCTGCCCAATGTCGACTATGCCGAGTGTCATCGCCGACTGATCCATGTGATTTCGACTGGGCCGGTATTTGCCCAGCCAGTGGCTGAGATGGCACTCGGAATGGCGCTATCGTGCGCCCGGCGTATAGCGCAGGCCGATGCCGCATTGCGCAGTGGCACTGAGTCGCTGTATGGCGAGCACGACAACTACGATTCGTTCTTGCTGCAAGGCAAGACATTGGGCCTGTTGGGCTGTGGCAATCTAGGACGGGCATTGCTGCCGCTCTTGCGACCGTTCACCAAGGACATCATTGTGCATGATCCTTGGATTCATCCCAGTGTGTTGAAGTCGATGGATGTGCAGCCGGTGTCACTGGATGAGCTGTTTGTCCGATCAAAAGTGGTGTTCATATTGTCTGCGATTACGACCGAGAACCAGGGTGCGATCGGGGTGAAGCAGTTCTCGGCCATGGCCAAGGAATCTGTCGTGGTGCTGGCCAGCCGCGCCAGTATCGTGAACTTCGATGACTTACTGGATGCTGCGGCCAGTGGACACATTCGTGCTGCCATTGATGTCTTTCCTGATGAGCCAATTGCAGCCAATCACCGTGCGCGTAACACGCCCAATACGGTGCTATCAGCCCATCGTGCCGGCAACGTCCCAGAGATATGGACCGATATGGGCAGTATGGTGGTCGACGATCTGGAATTGATTCTAAAAGGGCTGCCCCCCCAACGCTGCCAGCGCGCTAACTTGGAGACCGTGACACGCATCCGCAGCAAGCCAGCCGGGGATTTAAAGGTGAAGTGACAGGCAACCGAGGTCGTATCTGATGATTAGATCGCTGGTCTTTCAGCCGCGACCTCGATTGCTCGCTCATCATCTACGTTGTTACGTCTTCTGCCGGACTGGATGCTGCAGGAGGTAACCCTTTTTTGTTTTTGCGGCGGTTGCGCACGATCTGGCTACTGCGGACGATTCCGACCTGTTCCAACTCAGGCGCATCATCATCGAATTCGCCTTTGATGAGGGCGCGCGCAGATTTACATATCCCATGATATTCTTGTGCCAACGCTTCTCTTTGATTTTGCACGGAATTTGCCTGATGGGATAGATCTAAAGACTGATTATCAAGATCAGGCATCCGCTTCACCATGCCTTCAATGTCATCTAGGCTCCATCCCTTGATTTTGATATCCGGTTTGATTCGACGCAGCCCGGATAACACAAACTTCATATCTTCGTATTCTGCTGAGATCACAAACTTACTCATTGTTAATACTATGCCTCCCATGTATATGAACACTTCATACACGATGTGAGAGTTATAACCTGCTGAGGTGCTTGGCGCATCTAACTTGAGTTGCATTTGTTATACAGCTAAGGATGATCCTGCCGAAGATGGATGCAAGACGACTAATGTTGTAACCACCCTCCAGATTTAGGTGGAGTAGGGGAGTCGTGGCAATTAGGTTCACTCGATGGGTATGCGGGATCGACCTGATGGGTGAACCTGCTTTTCTAGTGACCAGAAGAGACTTTCTTGATAAGTCATGTATATTCACCGGATGGGTTAATCTAATTTGTGCCTGCCCTAAGGTTGATCAGTTGAGTAGTCAATGAGATTTGCCAAATTCTTTATGATTGTGCCCAATGACCAAGCAAATGAATCTCCTGTTCTGGCTGATGTTGTTGATGCTGTGCCTGGTTGGGTGTGCCGGGACTACTGATGTATTACCGGTAGACGTGCCGCCCTTGCCCAAGGTCACCTTGCTCCCTACGACGACAGCCCAGCCGCCTGTACTCGCGTCTGCTACCCCAACAGCGCGCATTGCGGACATCTATGATGGCCAATGGAAGGCAGCACGCCCGGGTATCGAAGTGATGCATGTGATCGGCAGTATCAATGAGCGACGCGAGGCCCTGATACTGACGCGAGTGCAACCAGCGCGGGTGCGTGTCGCAGTGCGCTACGCCCCAACAGCACCGCGCCGGGTGCGTGAGTGGTACTTGCAGGAAGAGGCTGATTTGGTCATCAACGGTGGGTATTACTCGCCGGAAAACCAAGCCTTGGGGTTACTCATCTCGGATAAGCAGGGCTTTGGGCAGAGTTACCGCAATTTCGGCGGGATGTTTGCCGTGCGCGGTAATAAGCTCACCTTGCAATGGCTCAGGACCCAACCGTATCGGGCGGACAGAACTATTGAGCAGGCTTTGCAGTGTTTCCCTATGCTGGTCACGCGCGGGAAAGTAGTGGAGGGAATTCAGGACAACGGCGAGCAGAACCGGCGCAGTTTCGTCGCTATGGATCAGGAGGGCAGGGTGTTGTTTGGGGTGACCCAGGCAGCGCAGTGGTCGTTGACCGATCTGGCCCAGTATTTGCAACGGACGAAGTCGCTTGCAATCGTTGAAGCACTCAACCTCGATGGGGGTGCCTCTACGGGTCTGTGGATTCGCGGTATCGACGATGCCCGCCTAATCGATTCGTTTGATGAGGTGCCGACCGTGATCGTAGTGAAGAGTCCTTAGTGCTTAGTCCTGAGTTTGTCTTATAACATGGGTAAATCATTTGCTCCGCACTCCCGACTAAGGACTAAGCACTCTTTACTTCCTTTCGCTCATAGAAGCACAGTAATGTCTGCCCATACTTGCGCTGGTCATATAGCTCGAAGTGCTCAAGTGCGATCTCCTCAAACTCGGTTGGGGCGATCTGGACGATGATGTCGCCGGTCTCGGCCACCCAGCCCGGGTTCTGGTCGATGGCGCGCAGGGCCTTGCTCCATAGACTGAGCCACTGGGGTGGGGCGATATAAATCACATCATATTGGGTGTTGGGGTGGCCACCTATGTAAGCGAAGGCATCCTGTTTGATCACCGCCGCGCTGGCCAATAACTTGGTGCCGTTTAGGTTCTTGTAGATGGTCTCAATCGCCGCTGCGGCCCGATCCACAAATGTGACTGAGCGCGCCCCTCGGCTGAGTGCCTCGATCCCCACTGCACCGGTGCCAGCGAATAAATCCAGCCAGGTCGCCTCTTGTACGTCCCCCGCGACGATATTGAACAGCGCCTGTTTGACCATATCCGTGATCGGTCTGGTCGTGTCGCCTGGAACGCTCAGGAGTTTATGGCCTCTGGCTTTGCCCGTAGTTACTTGCATAAGATTTGAAGAGTGCTGAATCACGAGTCACGAGTTGATGATCATTTGTCGTTTGTCGTCTGTCGTCCGTCACACCGCCACATGCCCCACTGGCGCAGTGACAATCGGTTTGAAGACGAGTTCTAGGGTATATCCGCTGGGGGTGGAGTGGGCATGCCAGATACCGGCGGTGGGGACATGGTTGCCGTTGGAGTAGATGTGTTTGGTCAGGTCGATCTGGTCATTCGACAACAGTTGCAATATCGCCTTGATCGGCGAGCCGTGTGCGACCAAGATCACCCGCTCATCGGGGCTGTCGTGCAGCTGGGCCAAGAAACCCTTTAGACGAGTCTTGACCATCTCAAAGGTCTCTTCTTTGCGGTGCTCGGCCAGCATTGCTTCGATCAGTGGGTTGTGGTCGATAACCTTGCCGATTATCTCGGCAGTCTCATAGGCTCGATCCAGTGGCGATGAATAAATGCGCTGGGGTGCGTAGTGGGCCAGATATAGACCCGCTACCCGGGCCTCCTCCTGCCCAATTTCGGACAAGGGCGGCCCGGGTATCCGATCATAGGGAATCCCGGTGTTTGGCTTGGGATGTCCGTGCCGGATGATATAGATGTCACTTAGCATAATGCTTGTTTGATTATTTACAGGGGCGCAAGGATACCGCAGTTCATGGAATTGGGCCGGCCGACTGTATTAGCAAGCATCAGGTCGTATAACTCGCGGAGGCGGATTGGATTCTCGACAAATTTTCTTTCTATATACGATATGCGATGATCTTTAGTTGATGCGACTAGCTTATCGGTGACATATCTGCTTATGGCATCGGCCACGGCCTTGTCTTGAAGGTAGCGTTG
>JANMVQ010000441.1:0-22952 GCA_031392845.1 Chloroflexota bacterium | reverse complement strand
CACAAAACACAACCCCAGTAGGCGGCGGAAGATGAATAAGGTCATGGTTTAGCTGCTAAGAAGCCGAGACGACGGACGATGGACGATTTTCGTTCCATCGTCCATCATCTATCGTCGTTTAAGACTTACTTCTTGCTCATTGCCGCAAACGTCAGGCTGGGCGTGTCGTTGGGATCGAAGGCGAAGCCATCGATATTGGCTCGCACACCGAAGGTGCGCAGCGGTTGATACAACACTGCATACGGCCCTTCGTTCAACATGCGCTCGTTGAACTTGGCATACAGGCTGATGCGCTCGGCATCGGTGGGGGCGCTAGCCGCTTGTTTCGCGATGTCAGCAATCTCCTTGTTCTCCCAACCATTGCGCCACGCAATAGACTTAGCGGCATAGTCGCTAAACGGACCTGCATTGGCATGTGGATCGGCAAAGTCGGGTCCCCATAGGATAAACACGATGTTGCCTTCCTGCTTGCGATACACACCCAACAATTCAGACACCTGCATCTGCTTGAGTTTGAGGGTGATACCCGCCTTCGCCAAGTCGCTCTGAATCTTGGTCGCCAGGGTGGGGAAGTCAATGGGACCCGCCGGGTAATCCGAGGGGATCAGCGCCTCGATCTCGGTACCTTCTTTCACACCGGCCTTGGCCAATAATTCTTTGGCTTTGGCAATGTCTTGCTTGAACGGGTTGGTGCCTGCGTGTCCCATAAAGCCATCGGGAATCACTTCCTGCACCAATTTGGCATCACCTTTGGTCAGGGCAATAATCTCGTCATAGTTGATGGCATAGCGAATAGCTTGACGCACATCCGGGTTGTCCAACGGGGCCTTTTTGGAGTTCATGCCCAGATAAATCAACTGGGTGTTGTTGGCCGAAATCACTTTCACATCCGCGTTGCCTTCCAAGCCCTTCTTCTGCTCAGGGGTCAGGTCTTGCACAATGTCAGCGTCGCCAGTCTCGATAGCCGAGACGCGGTTAGCGGCATCTTTGATATTCTGCAAAATGACGCGCTTGAGCTTGGGAGCCGTGCCCCAGTAATTTGGGTTGGCATCCAACACTACTTGCACTTCACGCTCCCACTTGTTCAACATGTACGGTCCGCTGCCTGCCGAGTGATCATTGAGCCAGGTCGAGCCCATGTCCGAACCTTTGTTGGCCTCGACCACAGCCTTTTCGACCGCTGCCGCCACTGTGAAGCCGATCGTCGATAAGAACACACCCAAACCGGTGATCTTGGGAAACTTGACCACAAATGTGCCCGCGTCTGGCGCGCTGATATTCTCCTTCTTCAGGCCGATGATGTCGGTGAACAAGAAGGCAGGCGATTTATTCAATTCGATTGCGCGCGTCCAGGAATACAACACATCCTCGGCAGTCACGGGCTTGCCGCTTGCGAATTTGGCCTTTGCATTTAGCTTGAAAGTGACGGCGAGCATGTCGCCCTCTTCTTTGGTGGTCCACGACTCGGCCAATAGTGGCTTCACGCCGGGTACGCCAGGTTCGGGGCTGACAAGGGTTTCATAGGTGCTCGCTTCAGCTTGAATACCGCTGAACTCGTAGGCCACAGCAGGGTCGAGCGAGATCATGTCGGTGGTATCCGAGCCGAAGATCAGCGTACTGGCGCGGTCGGGCGCACCATCGGTCTTTGCGGCGGCTGGGGCTTCAGTCGCTTTGGGGGCTTCAGTGGCGACTGGTGCAGCAGGTGCAGCGGCCTTAGGCGCAGCCGGAGCTGCAGGTGGCGCGCATGCGACCATCAAACCGGTGGCTGTTAGGTAAGTGGCCGTCTGGATAAACCGTCTTCGTGACAACATTAATACATTTCCTCCAAAATTAGTTAGCGAGTAACATGATAAGCAAACTGTACGAGAGCACAGAAATCACACCATGGTGCGTCCTCATATTGTAGGCGTGCTCCGCAAAATATCAAAGGTTGACTTTTCGACAACCGACTAACGTCAAACGTCAAAATAACAGCAAGACAATGAAATCGTTAATCAAGAATCGGATCCTGCTCAGTTACAGCCTGGCTCACTTTAGCGTAGACCTCTGTGCAGGTGCGCTACCCATCATCATGCTGTATTTATCGAAGTCGCTGACCCTGACCATCGCCCAATCTGGGCTGGTATTGGGGGTGTATACGATGAGCTCGTCGCTATCACAGCCGCTCTTTGGCTATATCAGCGACCGGCTGCAGAGTCGCTGGCAATCGGCGCTAGGGTTGGCTTGGTTAGCGATCTTTCAAGGTGCAACCGGCTTTGCGTCTAACTATGGGGTGCTGTTGCTGCTGGCGGGGCTGGCCGGATTGGGCAGCGGTGCGTTTCACCCGCATGGTGCGAGCGGGGCCAGCCGCAGTGGCGGCGCAAAGAAAACTTCAGCCATGGCTATCTTTATGATGGGTGGAAACACTGGTTATGCACTCGGCCCGGTCGTCGCGGCTGCGCTCCTTGAAGGCCTCGGTCTACACGGCAGCGGTTTGATCAGCGTGATTGGGTTGCTATTGGTGCCGTTTGTATATGCAGCCGGCAGAACTGGACAGACGGCGGATATTGGACGACCGACGAGTGGGAGCTTGTCACCGGCTGTCGTCCATCGTCCGCCGTCTACAAAGCGACTCCAGCTCAACCCCAACTTCACCAAGATTTCTATAGTGGCCTTGCTGGCCATCATGTTCTTTCGGGCTTGGACGCAGGCAGGTATCACCGCGTTTACGCCGCTGTATTTCAACACATTGCTGGGTTACACCGGGCCTGAGGCGGCGCGGGTGGCTTTCATCAATCTCTTTGCGCTGGCGTTGGGGGGTCTAGTCGGAGGGGTACTGGCAGATCGTTTTGGGGGACGGCGTATCTTGCTAGTGACCTATTTGATCTATGCACCCGCTGTCTTTCTATTGTTCTCGCTGCAAAATGCGTGGGTGTTTCTAATCGCGCCACTGGCTGGATTTGTAGCGGGTGCGTCGTGGCCTCCCCTAATAGTAATGTCGCAGGAGCTATTCCCCAAGAGCGCTGGCGTGGGTTCTGGTATCGCGCTAGGCTTTGCTTTTGCCATGGGCGGCATCGGCCAGAGTATCACTGGCTGGTTGGCCGAGCCGGGTCACCTAGGTCTGCAACCCGCCTTACACATGCTCGCGGCGTTGCCGATTCTGGCCGCGCTATGTGTTGCTGCGCTGCCAAGCCATTCGACGGTAACCTATCGGCCACTTGAAGTTATGCCGGTTCAAGCTAAAAGTTCATCGTGACATCTTTCACCGTACACTCGCCCGTTTCTCACCGCCAATAAGCTGATCAATCTCAGCCGCTGAAATCAGGGCATGATCACCTGGGATAGTCATCTTAAGCGCGCTGGTGGCATTGCCATATTTGAGCGAGTCGGCAATGCTCTTGCCCTGCATTTGCGAGGCAATAAAGCCAGCGTCAAATGCATCACCTGCGCCGATACGATCAACAGGGTGGGGCACCTCAAAGGTTTGCGGCATACGGACGGTCTCCGTGGCTGTGCGGGCAATGGCACCGCCTTCACCAATCGTCACCACCACACAGCGGCAGCCAAAGCGCGACTGCAACTGCGACGCGGCCTCTTCATCGTTCTCGCTCACTTTGAAGAGTGCAATGGCATCGCGGTGTGCGCCAAACAAGTAATCGCAATCGGCCAAAATTGGCGCAAGTGCCGCGCCAGCTTGGGCCGGCGTCCATAGCAATGCCCGATAGTTCAGGTCAAACGAGGTGGTGATGCCTTTCTGGCGCGCAAAAGCCAGCGTCGCTGCTGTCATCTCAAAGCAGGACGGGCTAAGCGCCGGGGTGATGCCAGTAGCATGAAACCAGCTGGCGGCTTCGATTAAATCGAATGCCACATCCTCGACACGCATACGGCTGGCGGCCGAGTTGGCCCGATCGTAAATCACCCGATTCGGTCGCGGCGGTGAGCCAAATTCGATGTAATAGGTGCCTAGACGCTCGTTCGGCACCATCCGCACACCACTGGTATCCACATTATGCGCGTTCAGTTCGGACACCATGCGTTGGCCTAATGGGTTGTCCGGCAATCGCGACAGCCAGGTGGTCGTGTAACCCAATCGGGCGAGGGCAATCGCGACGTTGGATTCTGCGCCGCCCATCTTCATATCCAAAGTCGTCGCCTGCGCAACGCGTTGGTGATCCGGCGGCGACAAGCGCAACATATTCTCGCCCAAAGTGGCAAAGTCGAAACGGGTAGTCCGTGTGGTCATGAGAAGGAGGGTAACGCGTAACTCGTAATTCGTAAAGTCGACCGCGTCGGCGGTTGCTCCTACGATCACGTTTGGCCCGGTGTTTGTGGCCTGAATCCGGTTTCATGACAGTATCGTGGCATCTTTGGGCCTTTAGACCGATGCCTTTTGCTGAACGAAATGTATAAAGTATTAGGCACTAATCTTAGTCACTAAATAAAAACAACTAAGTTCTTCAGTTTTGACATACCCAAATGCCGTATTGCAACGGCTTCTGCTTAACTTCCTGGTTTTATTTAGTTATATCTTCTGACTGCTTTTTACATCGTTTGTCATATTCTCATAATCATTGCGCAGTAAAGTGGATTCGTTAACAGTTACATCAGGGGGTAATACAAATGTTTAGGTTGAAAAATGCAACAGAATTGCCCGATCCAAGCGACGGCACACGAATTTTGGTCGAGCCTTTGCGACCGAAAGCGACACCTGACTCACCGTTACAAATAGACATTACACTACAAACGCTGGCACCGAGCCCAGCGCTACGCAACAAGCTTAAACACAATAACCAAGATAGTGACAGCATTATTTGGGATGAGTTTCAACACCAATATCGGGTTGAACTGGCCAAGAAGACCGAAATCACCCATACTGTTCTTAATGCAGCCCGTAAGGGTGATGTAACGCTTGTTTACACTTCCAAAAATCCAGATATGCAGCACAGCAGTGTGATCGTGCTGAAGGAATATTTGGAGCGCGTTCTGATTGTCGATCAGGTTCTCTTTCGTGACGACAGCGCCGATTGTTTCTAAACAAAACCATCTAGGTCGTACAGCTTTAGCACGCCAACTTTCTACTTCCGGCGCACCCGCAAGATCGCGATCTTGGTGGCATGGTTAAATGGCGCCGGGTCAGTCACTGGCGCGCCCGTGCGCGTCTGTGGATAGCCGATGAAATCTTCAGGCACTGGAATGCGTGCCTCAATGGCAAGATAGCCATCTGCACATAGCGCTTCCAGTGTCTTAATATAGTCTGTGCCGCTAAGAAACAATGCATTGTTAATGGCGACTAGTATGCCGCCATGATTAATGAGTGGGCGCACTTTGTTTATTAGCTTTGTGCTGTTACTGGCCAAATCCACTACGCCGCGAGCCGTGGCAGCAAAAAACGGCGGGTCAAGCAAGACGCAATCGAATGTTTCACCATTCCGCTTTAGGCGGTTGGTCAGCGGCCAAAAGTCTCCAGCCAAAAAGTCGGCCTTTTGGATTGGAAAGCCATTCAATGTATACGATGTTTTGGCCAGATTGAGAAACTGCCGGTTCAAATCCAGATGCACCACCCGCGCTGCACCGGCAGCCTTGGCCGCCACACCCAGGCTACCGGTGTAAGCAAATGTGTTCAGCACCGATTTCCCCGCAAGGTTTTGCAACGCCCACTCTCGTAAATTGCGTGTATCTAGATATAGGCTGGCGTCACGGTTCATCATCAGATCAATTGAATAGCGCACACCGTGTTCGCGCACCCAAGCATCTGGCGTGCTACCGTAGATACAAGTACCGCGCCGGGCTTCCTCTGTGCCAGCATTCCGCGTTTTAAGAACAACGGTATGTAACCACGGCAAACGCGCCAACAAAATCTGCTGCGTCTCAGTCACCTGTGTTTGACCTTGCTCCGGCGTATCCGCGTAATTGTGGATCAGTGCTGTAGCCCCGTAGATATCAATAGCCAGCGCCGGACACCCCTCGCTAAAGCCATTCAATAGGCGAAAAGCAGCGTGCGGGGTCGCATCTTTGTGGACATCAAATAGCGGTGCGCGGGCGGAAATCGCCGCATCAAGCAATTCAGAAAATGGCAAAGTCATTCAATTCAATCGCCTCGGCTCGCCTCTTTTGGGCTAAGCCCAAACGTGTTGAGTTGGTCGCGCAACACACGGGTATGGGTGTGGGCATACACCTTGCGGGTCGTCTCCGGTGAGCTGTGGCCGAGATAGGCCTGCACGCTCTCCAAAGGCATGCCCTCATTCAAGAGCTGGGTGGCCCGAAAATGTCGGAACGAGTGCGGCGAGGTAATCTTGCTCAGCCCCAGCGCATAGGTGGCTTTCTTGACTGCTTGCCACACAGATACCCGTGACAGGGCCTGACCCAGCCCGCGCCGGTGTGAGATAAACAGCGCATCGTATGAATCATCACGGGCGTTGCAGTATGCTCGAATCTTCTCCTGTGCCTCTGACGTGAGCAGCAACATGCGTTGTTTGTCGCCTTTGCCGGTAATCAACACTTCACTGGCCCGACCATCCGCTACCATGGCTCGGGTCAGAGAAGCCACTTCGCTCACCCGTCCGGCTGAGGCATACAGGGTGTGCATGATCGCCCGCGAACGTAATAGCTCAAGCCGCCGGCGTGGGCCGTCCTTTTCGTTGATCTCTGGCAGGGGCTCGTCGTCGTAATACGTCACGATGCGCGGCAGCCCTGGGTCAGCCACTCGGTGGCGATAGCCGCTGCGCCCACGCTTGCCTAGCCCGGCCTTCAGCTTGGCCTCGGCGGAAGCGCGTCGAAACCCCGGCGGCAGCTGCTCGTTGGCGTCCAGATGATCGAGCAATCGCCGCAGCGAGGTGATATACAACTGGCAAGTCGCTTTAGCAAATTTACGCTTATTGAGCTGTACATCGAATTGCTGCAAACACGATTCATTTAAGTCTATGCCCATCTGGGCAAACAGGGTTAACCCAGCCCGATACGCCGCAATCGTGTTTGCACTCGCGCCCGTCAGCGAGTCAAGAAAGGTTTGGATGAGGGTGGGGGAAAGCATAAGAAAGTGCTTAGTGTCTAGTCCTTAGTGTTTAGCCAAAAGTGAATAGTGTCACTCAGGACTTAGTACAAAGGACTAAGCACTCTTTTCGATTTTTGCCCAAGTGTCTTTCAGACTGACGATTCGATTGAAGACCAGCTTGTCTGTCGTCGAATCTGGATCGACGCAGAAATAGCCGTTACGTTCGAACTGATAGCGGCTGCCGCTAGCAGCGCCTTTTAGGCTGGGCTCAACATAACTGTGCAGCACTTCCAGCGAATTGGGGTTTAGATAGTCGGTGAAGTTCTGACTGTCAGATGCGCTGTCTGGGTTGACCTTGTTGATTAGATGATCGTACTGTCGCACCTCGGCGAGAACGGCGTGTTCTGCCGAAACCCAATGGATCGTCGCTTTAACCTTACGACCATCGGGTGCATCACCACCACGGGTAGTTGGATCATAGGTGCAGCGCACTTCCACCACCGTGCCAGCCTCATCTTTGACCACCTCGGTGCATTTGATGAAATACGCGTAGCGCAACCGCACTTCACGCCCAGGCGTCAGACGGAAATACTTGGGTGGCGGGGTTTCACGAAAATCCTCCTGCTCGATGTAAATGACCTTGCTAAAAGGCACTTTGCGCGTCCCAGCATTTGAGTCCTCTGGGTTATTGACCGCGTCCAATTCCTCGCTTTGGCCATCTGGATAATTCTCGATCACAACCTTGAGTGGGCGCAGCACCGTCATCACCCGAGGCGCTTCCTTATTCAGTTGTTCGCGGATGCAGTGTTCCAAGATGGCAATATCCACAATGCTGTCGGCCTTGGCCACACCAATGCGAGAGCAAAAGTCACGAATCGATTCAGGCGTGTAGCCGCGCCGCCGCAAACCGGACAGGGTGGGCATGCGCGGATCGTCCCAGCCACTCACCAGTTTGTCTTTGACCATTTGTAATAACTTGCGCTTGCTCATCACGGTATACGCCAAGTGCAAGCGGGCAAATTCGATTTGGCGGGGTGCGTAAATCTCCAATTCGTTGACATACCAGTCATAGAGCGGGCGATGTGCCTCATATTCAAGGGAGCATAGCGAGTGGCTGATACCCTCAATCGAATCGCTTTGACCATGCGCGAAGTCATACAGTGGATAAATGCACCAAGTGTCGCCCGTTCGGTGATGAGTAGCCCGTAGGATGCGATACATAACGGGGTCGCGCATATTGATATTGCCCGACGCCATATCAATTTTGGCTCGCAGCGTGCGCACGCCATCCGGAAACTCGCCGGCGCGCATTCGGGTAAACAAATCCAGATTCTCTTTAGCCGTGCGATCGCGAAATGGGCTGTTCGTGCCCGGCTCGGTCAGTGTGCCGCGGTATTCGCGAATCTGGTCGCTGGTTAGGTCGCAAACATAGGCCTTACCCTTTTTAATAAGCTTTACGGCATAGTCGTAAATGGTCTCGAAGTAATCCGAGGCATAGCACAAATGATCCCACTCAAAACCTAGCCAGCGAATGTCGGCCATGATCGAATTGACGTATTCCTGCTCTTCCTTAGCCGGATTGGTGTCGTCGAAGCGCAAATTGCACTGACCGCCAAAATCTTGGGCAATTCCAAAATCTACCGTAATGGCCTTGGCATGGCCGATATGCAGATAGCCATTCGGCTCGGGCGGAAAGCGAGTTCGAATCTGCTTGAATCGACCAGTGCGCACATCTTCGGCCACCGCTGTGCGAATAAAGTCAGAAGTTTGAGTCTGGGAACTAATATTGCTCTCGGTCATAATTTGGATTGCTGAGTATAACGATTGAACAAAGAATAAGTAAAAAGCTGGAAGGAGAAAGTTGAAGGTAGGGAGACCGCTCGTGCTTTCTACTTTGCCCTTTTTACTTTCCAATTCTTGTCTATTCTATATTAACACAATGATTATTGTGTTAATATAAATCCAAAAGGCTGAACTCAAGCAATCCCCAAGATGTAGTCGTATCAGCCTAATTCGACTGGCGTAAGTCTGACATACAAATACAAGTTTTGTTGGTGTCAAAATAATATGTTTGCTGTTAATCTTGATAAATGATCAGGATTCTAATTGCAGATGACTACGCTCCGGTGCGCCAGGGATTGCGCATGCTCATTTCCGTGTGTGCCGATTTATTGGTCATTGGCGAGGCCGTAGATGGTCAAACCGCTATCGAGAGCGCCGAACGACTTAAGCCAGATGTTGTGTTAATGGACGTCCTTATGCCCAGAGTTGATGGCTTTCAAGCCACGCGCCACATCCGCGAAAACTCGCCAGGAACATCTGTTCTACTCATGAGCATCCACGATAGCGAAGATGTGCGCGCCGAAGCCACTGCCGCTGGCGCAACAGGACTTCTCTCCAAAATTAATGGCACCCTAACCCTAACCAATGCCATCCGCCAAGCTTGGGCGCATTAGAGCGGGTACCCCATTCTATTTCACACTGAACTTGCCCTGAATGGCCGCCGTGGTGTCTTTGCCAATCACCTTAATTTCATAATCGCCCGCGCTAAATTTCTTGCGTTTGAACAATCCACTTGTCACTGTAAGTGAGTTGGGTGAAAGACCGCGTGCGCCGGTACAACGTGTCTCGCGTGATACTTTGCAGGTCGATTTGTAAATTTCTTTGCCATCCAGCAGCAAAACCACGTCAAACTGGGCTGGCTTGCCCAGATCAGCATACGACCATGAAGCATACACTGCGCGCTCCTTCAGTCCAAAAGTATCCACAACATTGTTGTTGCACTGGTTGGCCTTAAAGTTGCGGCGCTGGCACGTTTTGAGCCCACTCATTAGGTTGACGGGGCTTGCAGCTGAAGAGCTGATTGCCTGCCCCTGCCCTATCGGTGTTGGCACTACAGTGGCTACAGGTATGCTGGCAACAGTTGGTACTGGTGTGGGTGCAGTTATTGTCGCAATTGCAGTGGACTGTACTGCGGGTTTAGCCACAGAAGCCGCTAATTGCTGACTGTTCAGCGCCCGCACACCCACTGTGCCCAACACAGCGCCGGTGGCCAAGGCTGCCCCAATTCCAGCGATGTACTTAATTGGACTGGGTTTGGTTTTCTTTTTACGCAATGCCATAGGCACACTGAACGTATCCAAAACCACAACTGCGCTGATATTATCGGCCCCACCTAGGTCATTGGCTGCCTTGACAAATGATTCTGCTATGTCATCTACCCCCAACCTGGGCTGTCCTAACAGTTCATTGATTTTGTCATCTGGCAGCATGTCCCAGACACCATCGGAACAGAGTAGTAAGCGATCATCAGCCTGCCAATCGTATTCCAAAATCTCTGGCTCGGGAGTAGCCTTAGCCGAACCAAGCGAGCGGGTCAATTGGCCGTGCAAGCCACGATCTTTCTTTAGCTTGTCTGCTGACATCACGCCTGAACGCACTCGCTCACCCACTTCGGTATGGTCGTTACTGAGTTGGCGCAACATGCCTTTGCGCCAACGATAACAGCGCGAATTGCCAACACTGGCTACGATTAGCTCTATTCCACGTAGTACCGCCACGCACAGGGTACTGCTCATTTCAGCATGATCAGGTGTATGGGCCTGTTCCTGCAGGATGGCTTCCTGAGCTGCTGCAAAAGCGCGTCGAAGTGAGGCAGCGATATCTTCGTCTTGGTCAGCGTAATAACTATTGCTGATTAGGCGAGTAGCGATTTCTGCCGCAATCATTCCACTCGCTTGCCCCCCTGCCCCATCTGCCACAGCCAATAGATAACCTTTGGCTGCCAGTACATCTGCCGAGCGTTCAATTGGCAGGGACATGTGGTCCTCATGCACAAAACGCACCTTTCCTTTGTGAGAAGCCGCACTTAGGTCTAGGCTGCGCATATTCTGCGGTTCAAATGTTAGGTCAGAGGTGGTTTGTGTTTGCTCCATAATTCATCAACGATTTATTGCAATTTACATTCTACGTCTATCACTTGCATATGATGCGCATTTTTAGCAAATTACAACTTTAGTTGTAGATTGCTACAAACCACTGCGTATTTGTCAACTTTCTATAGTCAAATAACGTGAAAGGCGCAATATTCGGGGCGATGCGGGAAAACAAAACAGGCTTGGGATATTTGCACATCGCAAGCCTGTTAGGGAAAGCCCGCGTGGTGTAGCTATGTTCTACGAAGAATCTTGGCTGCAACGTAGAGTGATACGCGCTGCTCGTGCGATAGACGCATTGGGTTTTCGATATCAGCTTCGATCAGTGTGCCCATCAGCTGTTGCAGATAGACGCCACTATTTCGCCCAGTTTGTCTGGCACTTAACGCATCTAAAGCCGTGGCAATGTCGGTACGCTCATCCTGAAAGGCCTCGCCACGTCTGAACATGCGCTCGAGTCGATCAGCACAGGCTGCTTGCATAATGTTTTGTAATGGATCTTGGTGTTGTTTAGTGATCACGATAATTTCCCCCCCGTTCCGTGATATCGACTCGCAATAGTGTTTTGGCTCGAACAATTTATCAGTATTTCTGTTGCTGATCATCGGTCTATAGACTGAATCTAGTCTAGACATGCGGACTGTGATAATGTCGTTATATAGTCGATGCGCTTGTTTCGGTTTATTCGCAATCAATTATTCCTTTGTGTAGCGACCCACGAGAATGAAATTATCGCTGTAAATAAGCAATATTTCTGGTTCACTGCAAATTAGGCGCAAGAATGAACCTATTGGTGAATATTCGTCATAGTTAAGTTCAAATGCAGCGATGGTGTTTTGTCATTTCGTAAAATCGGCATACTGCGTATACAATTACGGTATGCGGCAATAGGGATAGATTCTTAACGCCTTAGGCTATGCACTAATGGAGTGTGTAGTGACAGTTGATCTAGCACATAAAGTAGGACAGGAGAAAAATCGACATGTTAATCTCATTGCGGGCGTCTGAGCGAGCGATGATTGGGTGTTTGTTGGCAGCAACGATGATTTTGCCGACGCAAGTACACGCTGGCACAATCCCGCCAGGCCAATCTCCCGGCGGAAGTATTGCACCTAGCAGCAGCAATAACACTACAGGTACTGGAACTGGAACATCGGAAACAGGGAGTGGTGCTACGGCAGATGCCGGGGCTTCCCAAACAAACGGCGAAGTTGCTGAAACGATCGCGTTGACCGAGCAGAATGTGCGAATTGTGATTGAGGCACTGCCCGGTGATGTAACTTTACCAGGTTCGAATGTAAGTGATTTGGTGCAAGCACAGGTTAGTAGCGAATTTACCCTGCGAAATGCTGAAAAGACAGACCAAAGCACAGTCGTGCAACTGCCTCTAAGCGATCTAAGTGGCCAGAAAGATGGCAAAGGTCAGCTTATGGAAGCACAGAACTATGTTGTTGCGGTGGATGGAACAGTGATTTCGCCAACAGTTGTTGAGCAAATCAATCCTTTGGGGAGTAGCGAACCCTCTGTGAAATGGATGCAGTTCCCGATTACCCTAACGGCTGGGCAGCGTGCGGTTATAAGCACTACCTATACAACTCCCGCTGCCGGGGCGCTGCCACTGGCGCAGTTTAATTATGCGCTTGATACAGCATCGGCATGGCGTGGCAAGATCGGCCAATCCACTGTGACTGTCCAACTGCCCTATGCAGTTAATCGTCAAAATGTGATGACCGGTGATACAGAAACGTCGGCTGGGGCTAAACTAACGGGCAATACGCTCGTCTGGTCGCGCCGTGGTTTTGAGCCAGCGGCAAAGGACAATCTAAAGCTAACACTGTTGGTTCCCCAGGTGTGGACTAATATTCAAAACGCACAAGCCGCCGTGAAACGGGCGCCCAACGATGCAGAAGCTCAATTAAGTTTGGCACGCACGTATAAAGGGGCACTGTTGATGGATAACGGTGCCGCCCAGGGAAGCACAGCGCAATTTGTGAGCTTAGCTGATGCAGCTTACAAAAAAGCTCTAAAGGCAAATCCTGATTCCGCTGAAATTCATGCGGAGTATGCCAAGTTCCTGGCGGACACCGGAGTAGCAGCTGCACTGAATACCCGCAGAGCAGTCCCGGTTATGACTGCAATCTTGGATGAGGTGGATGCCACCCTAAAGATTGATCCTAAGAATGTGACTGCGCTCGGTTTGCTAGCCAACATGAAGCAGCTCGCGACTGATGAGGCTCAGCGGAATACATCATCTGCGGCTCAAAAACTCACGGGGCGTATAGATGGCCTGGCCGCCGCGGCTGGCTTAACGAGCCCAGCCACATTGGCAACCGCCGCAGCGTTGATTGCGCCTACAGCTGTAGTGGAGGTGACTCAATTCGTTACTGGCACAACTGAAGTGACAGACACAGCGACTACTGCCGCAACCGCCGTAGCCGAAATCACTGGGACTGTAGATGCTGGGGCGGTGGTCACAGAAGCAACAGGCGTCGCGAGCACTATTACTTCAACCATAGCGACGAGCAACAACAATATCCTTCGTCTAAGTAGCTTACCGCAGACTGTACTAACAGTTGCGTGCGGAGCACTAATCTTGATTGCAATTGTGGCAGCAGCACTTATTTTGCTATTTAAGCGACAAGAGCGTGGAACAAATAAGGATAAGTAAGTGAAATCAAACTAAAGTCCTAGATATTTTGGCTAGGTTATACCTATACTAAGGACGAGTCTCCTGAGATTTCGCTTCACCCCCCAAGCTAGATCTCAGGAGATTCATCTGTTTTCCGCTATTGCTATAGCCATCTAATAAGTGCCTTAGAGGGCAATTCTGTGGCAACGAAGCAGTGATAATATAAGCTTAATTCTCTTTGGTACAATTTCTGTAACTCTATGCAGTCAATAAAAACCCATCTAAATGACTAGTAAATACATCTAAAGTCCTAGATACTTTGGCGTATAACATTTTTATAATGCTGATATCCTCGTGATTCTTACCTCCCCCCCAGGTAAAGTCATCGAGGTCTTTTTTTGCCTATTTCTAGCGATAAAGGCAGCTGTGTAACCGCGTCAGGCATGTTCTTGGCAATTTGCAGCAATGTGCGTATACAGTCCCGCCAAGTCTGCTTACGCATACAATAGCGATATCTTATGAAAACTTTTCAGAATTACATCGCCGGCACGTGGGTAGATGCATCCAGCGGGCAGGTCTTCGAGAATGTCAATCCAGCTACAGGTGATGTCTTAGGCACCTTCCCCTCCGCTACACGAGAAGATACCAAGCGCGCGATTGACGCAGCCAAGATGGCTCAAGTAGCTTGGGGTAATCAGCCTGGCCCAAATCGCGGCTTAATTTTGGACAAAGTCAGCCAATTGATTCACGCTCGCGTCGATGAGCTAGCGGCCTGTCTCACACGTGAAGAAGGCAAAACTTTGGCAGAAGCCAAGGGCGAAGTTATCCGGGCGCGCGATATCTTTCGCTATTTTGGGGGTGAAGGGTTTCGGGCAGGTGGGAATGTTTTGCCGGGTAATTTTCAAGATGAGTTGCTGTTCACCAAGCGTGAGCCACTCGGTGTAGTGGGTATTATTACGCCATGGAATTTCCCAATTGCCATCCCAGCTTGGAAAATTGCGCCTGCCTTGGCCTACGGCAATGCTGTGATCTTTAAGCCGGCCTCGCTTGTGCCAGAGACAGCCCAGCGTTTGGTCGAGATACTGGTCGAAGCAGGTGTGCCTGGCGGCGTGATCAACTTTATTACCGGTTCTGGCTCCGTCGTGGGCGAGGAAATGGCGACCCATCCGGGGATCAACGGGATTAGCTTTACCGGCTCCGTAACTGTCGGGACTGGAATTTATGCCAAAGCGATCAAGAATCTGACGCGGGTGCAGTTGGAAATGGGCGGTAAAAATCCCTTGGTGGTGTTGAAGGATGCCAAGTTGGATTTGGCGGTTTCGCTTTCGGTGATGGGCGGCTTTGGGCTGACAGGACAGGCTTGCACCGCCACCAGTCGGGTGATCGTGGAAGACGCTATTGCAGATGATTATATTGCTGCTATTACTACTGCTGCGAAGAAACTAGTGATTGGCAATGGCTTGAATAGTGGTGTGCAAATGGGCCCAGCTGTGAGCCAAGACCAGCTTGAGGCGGATCTAGATTATGTCAAGATTGGGACAGCCGAAGGAGCAACATTGGCTGTAGGCGGTAGCTTGGCAAAGCCAGATGGGACCACTGGGCACTATGTGCAGCCGACTGTATTTACGGATGTGCAGTCGGGAATGCGCATTGCGCAGGAAGAGATCTTCGGGCCGGTGATTAGCGTAATCCGGGCGAAAGACTTTGATGATGCAGTGGCAATAGCCAACGACATTAGCTTTGGCTTGTCAGCGGGTGTGGTGACCAATGATATGACTCGTGCGCTGCAATTTGCGAATCGGATCGAGGCGGGCGTGGTCAAGATTAATGAGCCGACGACCGGACTGGCTTTGCAGGCGCCGTTTGGTGGATTTAAGCAGTCCAGTGCCAACACTTTCAAAGAACAAGGACCAGCAGCAATTGAGTTTTATACCCGGACAAAGACAATTTATTTGAAGTACTAAAAGAACCTTATAGATTTCCCATTATAGAGTTGACTTATTCAACTCTCCCGGTCTCTAATAGACCGGGAGGGTTTATGCGCCATGTTTACTTGGGGAATCTATTAGCCAGACACTGTGTTCCCAATTTCATAGCTTTTGAGGACTGACAGCCACATTGCAGCGTGGCGATCTAGTCCCTTGTTCGAAAAATGACAGCCATCGTGTCGCCAAGAACTGTCGAGCGTGTCAGTGTCGGGCCCAGCATAGACATTTTGGGCTGGGTCAACTAGATCATGTTGGGCCCAGCGAATATCTTGACTGGGTAAATAATCGCCACAACGAGTGGCCTGTGCGACAAAGACGGGCGCATCGACACCCAGTGCCCGTATGGCGGCGATCATGTTTCTGAAGCGCAACTTATAGTCAGCGGGTGAAATTTTCAGTACAGCATCGGACTCGCCTTGGTGCCAAAGCAAATGGGTGAACTGATAGCCTGCCTGTAAGGTCTCGCGCACATTGCGTAGCAGATCTTCGTGCAACAGTCCACCGGGAGCCCACAGCCCGATTTCGGTGGCGCCGATAGCAGCGGGCACGAAAATCACCTGTGAGAATAATCTCGCAGCGATGAGTTGATCGCCAAGCCGGGTCCAGACACTGCCATTGACGCCGTTGGCGCCCGGCAATGGATCTTGGGCACGACCAAAGCGCCCTCGAAAAAAGCAATACACCCCTACCCCAGCCTTGCGGCGACTTTCGCCAAAGTTGGCAGCATTGGATTGACCAAAGACAAGGGCTATCATCCTGCGGGGTTTTACTTGTGCAAATAATGGCCTAGGGCAAGTTAGGTATGGCAAACTACTACTCAGTAAAATACTGCCTATGCGCAATAAGGTGCGGCGGGAATAACGTGACTGTGTCATTGATTAAAAGAGCAAGGGAGTTTGAAGAAATTCCTCTACGCTATAGATAGGCGTCGACGAGCGATTTTTCAATTTGCAAACCCTGCCATTCGTCAGGGCCATTCGGGTCATCGTAGATCAGGGTGTGCGGGCCGCTAAAGTTAGCTTGTTTGCAAATGTCTAGGCAGCGGGTGTAGTCGGCACTATCAATTTTGTACGCGCCTGTGAAATGGGCCTTAGCATGTGACGATTGAGCGCGCGCAGCGATCTGGGTGAGATTGTCGTATTTGTTCGGCTCATGCCAATTGCCAAAATCGAAGTTTAGACCAAGATCGCCTCCCAGCGCGTCGAGCAATTGCAACACCGCAGCGGGCTGCGCCAATAGGTCAAACCAGTTCTCGGTGGTTAGGCGCACGTTATTGGCCTTGGCGACGGCGGCCAATTCTTTGAGCCGCTGGGCACTCAGAGCGAGTGCTTCGGGCGAGGCTTTGGCTTTGCCAGCAATCACACGGGCATTCTTTGCGCCGAGCGCACCAGCCACCGCTATCCACCGGCTGATCCAGTCCAAATCACGGGCACCGTGGACAGGGTCAGTGATGTCACCCGCGTCGATCAAGACTGACCATAGCTCAACACCTGCTGCAGTTAGCGCAGATTTGAACGCATTGATATAGCCCATGTTTGTGCTAGGCAGATGGAAATGGCAGACTTCAAGTTTGTGGATACCCAGTGCAGCAAGGCGTGCAGGCACTTCCAGTAGCGTCAGTTGAGTGGGCTTAACGGCATCATTGCCCCATTTGTTGTTGCTTTCGGGGCCATAGACGGCTGGATCGCCAATCGTGCGATGCAGGCTCCAGGTGGAAACGGATAGAGTTGGCATAAGGAGAGTTTAGTTGAAAGTTGAAAGTCCAAAGGTGAAAGTTAAGCATCAAACTCAATTCCCAACCGCTGAGCGACCTTGCCAATGGCGGCGCGAGCGAGTGGCACTTTGTCGTCGGATAGATGCTCGATGAGGACATAGGCGTTCGGACATTCCTTGAGCATGCGCGGCAAAATGATGTCGTAGTTCATGCTACCTGTTCCAAGCAAGACTTCATCGATGTGGACGACATGGCCATCTTGAATATTGCAGTCCTTAGCATGCAAGATAACGGTGTCTTTGCCTAATATGTCAAAAAGTGCATTGAGAATACGTGAAGTATCGTGCACATCAGCGACGGTGCCAGTGAAATTTACCGGGTCCATGCTGAACTTAAGCGCAGGCGAGGCTACTGCATCAAACAAATCGCGTACACGTTGCGGGGTATCCAGGGTGGATGAGACGTGGCCTTCGATTGCAAGAGTCATGCCCTCCCCTTCCGCCACTTGGGCAAGCTGACGGCAGCTATCGACAAGGGTATCGAATGACCACTGGTTATGGTTCTCCGCATGGTGCCACCAGTGGCCCTTCGGATTATGGCTGCCGGGACGGATATAAACGACCTCGGCTGCAAGCACACTGCCTATGCGAATTAGTGCCTGGTGGCCGCGAATGCCTTCGGCGCGCAAAGCAGTGTCTTTGTGGATGAGACACTCATAAAAACCATTTGCTTGCGCACATTTGACCCCGGCGGCAACCAACGACTGTTTGATGCGGAGCAGATCGGCCTCATCCGCTAGCAACGGCTTGTCGATAACGACTGAGACGCCACTAAAACCAGCGCGCCGAACTGCCTGGGCTACATTCACATCAATTTTGCGCCAATCCGATGGCAGAAGTCCTGCCACACCTATCTTGAGTTTCATATAGCAGGTTTTAGCACAGATTTGATTTTCAACTTTAGGTTTAACGGTTGTCAACTTCAACTTCCCCACACGTCACCTAGAAAGCATCCATATAATCGCTATACGAGGTAATTTGTCGATGAATGTACGGGTGAAGATTAACGGGATTGTGAAAGAGCTGTCGATTGCGGCCAACGAAACACTGCTGATGGCGTTGCGGCGCGAGGGTTATTACAGTGTGAAACATGGCTGTGAAACGGGCGAATGCGGCGCATGCGGGGTGTTGATGAAGTCGAAGACCGCGTCGGTCTGTATCACCAATACCTGCGTGATGCTGGCGGCGCAGGCTGAAGGCGCAGAGATTACGACCGTAGAGTCGCTGGGCAAACGCAACGAAGTCAGCGTGCTGCAGCAATGCTTCATGGAAAACGGTGCGATCCAGTGCGGCTATTGCACGCCGGCCCAAATGTTGGCAGCCAAGGCGTTGCTCGACAAGAATGCCCATCCCACTGAGACCGATGTGCGTGAGGCGATCGGCGGCGTGCTGTGCCGCTGCACTGGTTACGTGAAACCGGTGCAGGCCGTACTAAACGCAGCGGCCAAATTGCGCGGTGACACAGCCGACATGCACCCTTTCTTCAAACGTGTGATCGCGCCTGATGGCGGCACACCTAGCGCAGGACAGTTCCGGCAGGATATTGGGGACGCGGCATGGGGAGGACAGAGAAGCGAAGGGCGTGAGGCGAAGGGCGATGGCACCACATCTGACAAGCCCGCAAACCTCCAAACCGACAAACACCCAAACACCCAAACGCAAACCGATACCAAGCCCAATCTTTTGCAGCAATTTGTGCTGGCGCCGGACGCCCAGGGCCAAACCAAAGTAGTTGGGAAGCCAGAAATCAAAGTGGACGCGGCAAAGCTAGCCCAAGGGAAGCCGGTGTTTGTAGACGATGCGCCATTACCGGGAATGCTATACGCGGCCATGAAGACCTCCCCCCATGCGCACGCCCGCATCAAGAGCATTGATACCGAGAAGGCTGAGGCGCTGCCCGGTGTACATGCAGTGCTGACCTATAAGAATATAAAGCGGGTGATCTATGCATCCGGTGGGCAGAGTTACCCAAACCCCCCACCCTACGATCAGGTGAGCCTAGACAGCAAGGTACGGCATGTGGGTGACCGAGTGGCTGTGGTCGCGGCAGAGACATACGCCATCGCCCGGCAAGCCTGCGAATTGATCGAGGTCGACTACGATGTGCTGCCCGCCGTATTCGACCCCGATGAGGCCATGAAAGCAGGCGCGCCGATTATTCACGATGAACTGGATGCGATAGGCATTAAAGATCCAACTCGCAATATTGTGTGCAAGCCCTACGCGCTGGTTGGGGACATCGACAAGGGTTTTGCCGAGAGCGAGGTCATTCTCGAACGTGAGTATCATGTGCCACAACAACAACAGGCTAGCATCGAAGCACACATTTGTATGACTTGGTTTGACGAAGATGATCGCCTGGTCATCCGCACTAGCACGCAAGTGCCCTTCCATGTCCGGCGCATGATCGCGCCTTTGATCGGATTGCCAGTGAAGAAAATTCGTGTGATTAAACCACGTGTAGGTGGGGGCTTCGGTGGCAAACAAGAAATGCTGATCGAAGATTTGTGCGCCCATCTAACGATGGCGACGGGACGACCGGTGCGCTTTGAATATAACCGTGCCGAAGAGTTCACCAGCGCGCGGTCACGCCACCCGCAACGAATTGTTTTTAAGGCTGGATTTAAAAAAGATGGGACGTTACATGCCTTGCGACACTACGTCTTAGGTAACACTGGGGCATATGGCACGCATGGATTAACGGTGCAAACCGTGAGCGGGCTGCGTGGCCTGAGCACCTATAACTGCCCGCATCGCGAGTTTGTATGCGATGTGGTTTACACCAACATACCCACCCCGGGTGCATTCCGTGGCTACGGTGCGCCGCAAGCAGAATTTGCGTTGGAGTGTCTGATGGAGGAAGCTGCCGGTATGCTGGGAATAGACTCCATCGAACTGCGCCGCAAGAATTGGGTACGGGTGGGCGATTCAATGCCGCTGGCCAAAGCGCTGGGTGAAGCGCGCGAGGGTTTTGATCAAATCGTTAAGACAAATGCCCTGGAAGAATGCTTCCAACAAGGCATGGCTGCCGTGCGCTGGGAACAACGGGCCGAGTTTGCCGGCAAAGATCTGATGATAGATCCCGCTCGGCCATATATCCGTCGGGGACTGGGTTGTGCAGCGGCGATGCACGGCACAGCGATTGCCGGCTTAGACATGGGTGCGGCCAGCGTAAAAATGAATGACGACGGCTCATTCAACGTGCTGGTCGGCGGTACGGATATTGGCACCGGCAGCGATACAGTGATCGGCCAGATTGCGGCAGAGACCTTGGGAGTGCCACTGGAAGACGTGATTGTGTATTCCAGCGATACTGACTTTACGCCGTTCGATACAGGCGCGTATGCCTCCAGTACCACATTCATTACCGGTGGCGCAACCAAGAAAGCCGCAGAGCAGGTGCGCGAGCAAATCAGAACAGTCGCACAGCATATGCTCAAGGCGGGATATGGCGATGTGCAAGGCAAACTTGCGGTAGCCGTGGTTGATCCACAGCAGCGTCCACACTTTGAAACGACTGAATTGATGTTGCAAGATCGGCGTGTGCAGGCCCCGGATGGTCGCTCACTGACGATGGAACAAATCGCGCTGTATGCGACGCATCAGGATAATCAGCATCAGATCATGGCAACCGCCAGTCACATGAGTTACGACAGCCCCCCACCCTTCGCGGCGCAGTTTGCGGATGTCGAGGTCGATATCGAAACCGGCCAAGTCACGGTGAATCGGCTGGTGATGGCAGTGGACTGCGGCGTAGCGATCAACCCCGCAACGGCCAGTGGCCAGATCGAAGGTGGCAACTTGCAAGCCTGTGGCTATAGTCACTGCGAGGAAATGCGTTACGACGACAAGGGCGCAGTCGTCAACACACGGCTTGGCCAATATCGCATCTACAGCGCGGAAGAATCGCCGCAACTTGAGTCGATTCTGGTACAGACATATGAACCGAGCGGCCCGTACGGCGCGAAGGCCGTAGCCGAGATTCCAATGGATGGGGTAGCCCCAGCAATTGCAAATGCGGTGTATCACGCTACCGGTAAGCGCTTTTATGAGATTCCTTTAACGCCAGAACGGGTTTGGAGCAAGATTAAGTCAACGAATGGAAACGAATAAACGAATGACATAGTTGCGTTGCATTCATATTCGTTTATTCGTTTCCATTCGTTGACACAGTTTTCTCAATCGCAAGCCTTACTCGATTTCCATCATTCGCCCGATAACACCCCAGCCCATCATTGCTACATTCGGTATATGGCTTTGGTAGATGATGGTCTGGGAGATTTAACCTATCGCATAATCGGCATTTGCATGGCCGTGCATAACGATCTTGGGCCTGGACACCGCGAGATCGTTTATCACCGGGCATTGGAACAAAAGCTTATCGACTCCGGCATTGCATTTGAGAGCGAGCCGGGCCTCGAGGTCGTTGATGAAGATGACAACACACTGATCATTTACCGACCTGACTTTCGAATTGAAAGGAAACTGTTTCTGGAGATCAAGGCCTTATCGCATTTGCTCACCAATGATCAGATGGCGCAGGCGATTGACTATCTTGCCGCAGATGCACAAGCGACATGCAAAGTTGCACTTCTGGTCAATTTCGGACGGCCCCGACTTGAACCCAAACGTCTTTTTGCGCCTAAGCCCGTCGAACGGCAGCAGTTTCGCAAGAAATGGGGGACGTGGAAAAAATTCTGTTCGCAGTAATGCGATGTTATGCATATACTCTGCCGTGCATGGTTCGCATTCAAATTCAAATCGCGCTCGGTCTCATTAGCGCCGAGATCGACACCCAGCGCGCCCCCATCACCGCCAGCAATTTTCTGCGGTATATCGATGAAGGTGCGTTCGACGGCGGCAATTTCTGGCGCACCGTGCGGATGGACAATCAGCCAGATGTGGCCCACACGGTCGAAGTAATCCAAGCCATCGTTGCGCCGGTGTTTGAGCAAAAATTGCATTCCCCAATCGCGCTGGAACGCACTCGTGAAACCGGTTTACGCCATGTCGACGGCACGCTCAGCATGTCGCGCTTTGGAGTGGACACGGCGCAGTCCGCGTTTTTTATCTGCATCAACGACCAGCCGGAGCTGGATTTTGGCGGACGGCGCTATCCGGATGGACAAGGGTTTGCCGCATTTGGGCGAGTGATTGAGGGGATGGAAATCGTGCGGCGGATTCAACAATCGCCATGTAGTGTGCAGGGTGGCGACCCGACTCCAGAGTATGCACAGGTGAGTTATCAGCGGTTGACGCCGCCAATAGAGATAGTGCGAATAGCACGAGAAAATCTATGAAGTATTTCATCACTGGCGCGACTGGATTTATCGGCGGGCGGTTGGCGCAGCAACTGCGCGAGGCTGGGCATGAGGTAATTGCAGTGGTGCGTAACCCAGCCAAAGCCGCAGTGCTCGGCAAACTGGGTGTGCAATTGGCCAAGGGCGATGTGACTGACAAAGAGAGTATGCGTGCACCCATGACAGGTGTTGATGGGGTATTTCATGTGGCCGGCTGGTACAAAGTTGGCACACCTGATAAAGCTGAAGGCTACAAGATTAACGTAGATGGTACGCGCAACGTGCTCGAACTGATGCGCGAGTTGGCCATCCCCAAGGGGGTTTACACCAGCACCCTGGCGGTCAATAGCGACACAC
>JANMVQ010000415.1:0-23362 GCA_031392845.1 Chloroflexota bacterium | reverse complement strand
GAGTCGAAGAGTTTCTTGGTGATTTGAGCGACGAGGACACACCCGGTCCCATTCCGAACCCGGCAGTTAAGCTCGTCAGCGCCGATGGTAGTGCATGCGCGAGTGTGTGCAAGAGTAGGTCATTGCCAGGGAACTCTTCTTTCGTTTTCCAGCAGATTAAATTCGAAGCCACCCAACCCTGCTTAATCCAACTCAGTTGCGTTGATACTCAGCCTCAGATTCAGACGCGAGAACATCCCTGCGGGGTGTCCTCACGTTTGCACCTGAGGCTCTTTTTTGTCTTGCCTCCTCCAGTGCAGAACTCAATGCTAGGGCCTTCCTCGATAATGGACATCAATAGGCTTTGCCAACCAACGCTCGTTCTTTGACTGTTTTGCCGGTGACAACGCATTTCCATTCGCCTTCGACTTGATCCAGGGGGAAGTTGCGGTTGGTGGCTTGCAGCTCGTCTTTGATTTTGGCATCGACGGCGGGGTCGTCGAGCAGCGGCACTAAAGCCCAGCCATCTTGCACAGCTTCTTTTAGCTCGGCGTGGGTGTTGACCTCATGAATATTGCTCTTGAGGAAAGCATCGGCTTGCTTGTGCAGTGAGTCGTGAATTTCGACCATGAGCGTTTTGATACGCTCGGTCAGGCCATCCTGTGGAACGAAGCTCTTGCCGGCTTTGCCAGGCACATCGCGGCGGGCGAGGGCAACGCTGTTGTTGGCCACGTCTTTGGGGCCGATCTCCACGCGGACAGGCACACCGCGCATTTCCCAATCATTGAATTTGAAGCCAGGCGTTTCGTCGCGGTCATCAAATTTAATCCGGAAACCAGCGGCTTTGAGCGTCTGGAAGATGCGGTCGGCGGCTTCGATAACTTTGCTCTTTTCGTCATCATTTTTGTAAATGGGCACGACCACGACTTGGATCGGCGCGACTTTGGGCGGCAACCGTAGGCCCTGATCATCGCCGTGCATCATGACAAGGCCGCCCAGGAAGCGCCAGCTAAGGCCCCACGATGTTGTCCAGCAATATTTTTCGGTGTTATCCTTGTCGAGGTATTTAATCTCGAAGGCTTTGGCAAAGTTTTGGCCGAGGTCGTGGCTGGTGGCGGCTTGCAGCGCTTTTTTGTCGCCCATCATGGCTTCTAGGCTGGTCGTATTAATCGCGCCAGCGAAGCGTTCGTTTTGGCTCTTGCGGCCACGGATGGTGGGCATGGCGCAATCTTCGATGCCGTGGGTGTGATAGACGTTGAGCATGCGCAGCACTTCTTCCCACGAATCTTCGTGAGTGGCGTGGGCGGTGTGGCCTTCCTGCCAGTAGAACTCCATGGTACGCAGGAAGGGCTTGGTGCGCTTTTCCCAGCGCACGACGCTGTTCCAACAGTTAATGAGCACTGGTAAATCACGATACGATTTGATCCAACGGGCATACGCATCGCCAATAATCGTCTCGCTGGTAGGGCGTACCACGATGGGTTCTTCCAGTTCTTTGCCGCCACCAATAGTGACGATGGCGAGCTCCGGGGCGAAACCCTCGACATGGCTGGCCTCACGACGCAGGAAGCTTTGCGGGATAAAGAGCGGGAATTGGGCATTGACGTGGCCAGTGTCTTTGAAGCGCTTATCGAGCGCATCCTTCATATTCTCGTAGAGCGTCCAGCCATAAGGCTTGACGATAATCGTGCCGCCAACCGGGCCGTAGTCGAACATATCTGCTTCGCGCAGCACATCGAGATACCACTGGGAGAAATCTTGCGAGCGTGGGGTGATCTTTGCCATTCGTAAATCTGGGTTTGAAGCGTTAGAACGTTCGGAAGGTTCGGAAGGTTTGTAAAGTTCGTATGTGCAAGGGTTGTATGTTGCATGACTGGTCAACTTTCAGAACATCACTAACTTTATAAACTTGAAGAACTGCATTCGAACGTGTCTGAAGATTATACTTGTCGTGTGAATGACGTAAATTGGCAGGCCCTCACAGATGATACGGTGCGATTGCTGCAATCGCTGATTCGATTTGAGACGGTTAGCCCACCAGGAAATGAGATTGTGGCAGCCAATTGGGTAGCCAATTTATTGCATGAGAACGGGATTGAGCCGACGGTGCTTGAGCTTTTTCCAGGACGCGGCAATGTGGTGGCGCGACTGAAAGGCAATGGCAATCGTGCGCCGCTGATGCTGTATTCGCACTTGGATGTGGTGCCTGTTGAACGCGAGAGATGGACGATGGATCCGTTTGGCGGCGAGATCAAAGATGGCTATGTGTATGGTCGTGGTGCACTCGACATGAAGGGAATAGGGGCGATGCAACTGGCGGTGTTTTTGGCGTTGGCGCGATCGGGCCAAGCGCTGCAGCGCGACATTATTTTGGCCATGACAGCGGATGAGGAGACTGGCGATAATCAAGGCATTGGGCCGTTGAGCGAACAGCATCCCGAGCTGATTCGGGCCGAATATGCGCTAAGTGAGTTTGGTGGATTCTCGATGTATATCGGTAACAAGTGCTTTTATCCGGTGCAGACGGCGGAGAAGGGCACGGCCTGGATGCGCATGATTGCCAAGGGGCGGCCTGGGCATGCCAGTGTGCCACACGACGATAACGCAGTCGTGCATTTGGCGCGGGCGGTTGATAAGCTGGGGCGGGCGAAGCTGCCGATGCATATGACGGCCACGGCGCAGCAGTTTATTTTTGGGATTGCTGACGGTATTGGTGGGGCCACTGGTGCGGCGATGCGGACGCTGGCTTCATCCAGCCGAACCGAGTTTGCGCTGGATGCGGTGGTGCGTGACCCAGGGTTAGCCGCCGAATTGAAAGCGATTACGCACAATACCTGTTCGCCAACGGGTTTGCAGGCAGGGATGAAAACGAATGTAATCCCCTCGGATGCGACGGCGATTTTGGATTGCCGCACGGTGCCGGGGTGCAGTACGCAAGATTTGATTGCCGAGCTGACTATGGCACTGGGTGATGATGCTCGCCATGTTGAGTTCATCGTCGACAGCGACTCTTTCCCTTGTGAGTTTGATTTTGCTACGCCGCTGTTTGACTTGATCAAAGCCAAGCTGAAGCAGCACGATCCAACTGGTATTCCGGTGCCGACGATGATGACCGGTGCGACAGATGCCAAGCATTTGATGAAGTTGGGGACGAAGTGCTATGGCTTCTCGCCGATGAAGTTTATGCCAGGTGAGAAGGCCATCGAGATGGTGCACGGGCACGATGAGCGAGTCGGGATTGACTCGCTGGCGTGGGGGGTGCGGGTGTTGTGTGAGACGGTGGGGGAGTTTTGTGGGATGAACTAATATGTCGGAGATAGTCAGTTGGCGAAGGAGACATATTCCACTTCTTTTAGAATCTTTGGGCCAAGATAAGGGCTAAGGGATTCTAGTGTGATGAGCTCAATATCACGTTGCAAAGAATCTTCTAGATAGTTGATAATGGTCATAAAGTTGCGAAAGTTTTTCTGGGCAGGGGCAAACTCGACTAAGAGATCAACATCGCTATTGGCCGTTTGCTCGTTGCGTTGAAATGAACCAAATAGGCCAATACGCATGATGCCGTGAGCACGCAGATATGCCTCGTTTTGCCGAATTACACGAAGGACATCATTCTTGGTTTGTGCTTGTATCATACTCAGTATTTTACTGGAATAGATTCGGAGATTTCATGAAGACCAAATTTGCCTACACCCTCACGATGATCCTGCTTGGAATTGCGTTAACAATGGTCTGCGGGTTCTCGGCCCGGGTAGCTAACGCACGCGTGTGTGTGGCAGGTAGCAGCGCGGCTTGTCCGATTCGCATTTCACTCTTACGGGGCACATATGGGACGACGGTGCATGGGCGGCTGACGGTCGCACCACAGCAAAAATATTATGCGTTGCGGATGCGGGCGGGACAACGGCTGACAATTACTTTTGCTGGGGCTGGCGCGATGCGCGGTGGGATTAACTTCCCCGGTGGCAGTGGCGATGGGCCGTTTGGAGGTGAGGGCAACACGATTACGCTGCCGACCAGCGGCGATTACATTTGGTATTTGGGCCAAAATACCATGGCGGGTGAGCCGTGGGTGGGCGGATATTCGTTGGGTGTGATGGTGCGCTAAAGGAGCTGGCTTTATGCAAATTACGAGGAATTGTGCACTTTGTATTCAACTCATCCTGATATTAGTGTTTAGATCACCGTCAAACGTCCTTGCTCAAAATGCCAGCGGGACTATATCAGGAACGGTATTTGATGCATTAACTAATCAGCCAATACCGAATATGATTATCAATTTCTATCAGGTCAGAGAGGATGGTACTAGCTACTATTTCGAGCCCAGCATAAAAACAGATATTAATGGACGATATTCCGTTCAATTCTCTCCATCTGGATATAAAGTGTCATTTGGCGTTGCCGACTTTATGCCTGATTGTATCCGCCACTCACTAATTATTAGTGCCACATATTGCAATCCAGTATTCTACGATAATGCTGATACAGCTGCGACTGCAACCACAATATCGTTGACTTCTTCAACTATCGCAACGAATATCAACGGACAATTACTGCAATCCCAACCAGTGTCTCTAACAGTGCAGGTGCTTGATATTGATACGTTGCAGCCAATATCGGGTGTGATGATAAGCATCTATGGTGTGCTCCCTGATATGCAGACTGGTTCCGATGGTAAGGCAACTAATACACTGCTGCGACCCAATCACGACATTTTGATTAGAATCCAGACATCTCCGGCCTCCCCAGCCAATGAGTATATTTATACAAGCGAATGGTCTACGGTTCATATGGGCACAACTGACGTGGTTATCAAGGTCTATCTAACCCATGAACGATATTTACAAGGCACGATAACAGATAAACAAACAGGACAGCCGCTACGAACAACAATTTCAGCGAAATGTTATGACAGCACGGTCAAATGTATTGATTACAACTATCGAAGTATCGAGAATAATGCGGATGGTTCATACCGCCTCAGACTGATTCCTGGACAGAACGAAATTTCTGTTTCGACAGCGGCTTTTGATAGAAGATATATTGACTATGTAACCAGCACCTTGATTTCGACAGCGATTACCACCAATTTGGATGTGAAGTTAGAAGTGGGTGGCCAAATCGCGGGCCAACTTATTATGCCGGAAGTAATCGATCCCCAAGATTCGGAGTTGTTTTTCGCCTATTTCACTTACTTTATTCTTGATGCTAAAACAGGACAAATCGTTGGTGAGGGTTATTTTAGCAATAACAGTCAGCAAAATAGCGCGCCCAGTGAACTTGCATACATCAGCAATGGTTTGCCTACTGGCACCTACAAGATATCCTTTGATATGCACTTGCCTTGCACAAGAGTTATTTGCCGCAAAGTTATGGGTCACTTGCTTCCCTACTTTGATAACAAAATCACTTTGGCCACAGCTGATGTTGTGACAGTAACTACCCCTCAAGTTTCAACAGCGATTAATGGTGTATACACCTATACTAACTTGGCGAATTTTTTCCCATTTCATTTCTATTTGCCCGTGATTGAGCAATATACTAACTGAATACCTTCTATTTACCAATCATGTACAACACCAACCACAACAACAACTTCGTCGAGATTTACGCGATTGGCAATGAGCTATTGGTCGGTCAAGTGCTCGACACCAACACCCATTGGCTGATCCGCAACATCACGGCGGCGGGGGCACAGGTGCGGCGCACAGCCATGATCCGCGACGACTACGACGACATCGGCGAGCAACTCTTGGCGGCGATTGCGCGCCAGCCCAAGCTCATTGTCACGACCGGTGGCTTGGGGCCGACCGACGACGACATGACCTATCGGGCCATCGCACGGACGCTCAATCTGGAGCAGTATGAAGACGCGCACGCCTTGGAGATGATCCGCCAACGCTATGCGTATCTGGCCACCATTCGCCCCAACTTTGACCCCAGTCTGACCGAGAGCCGCAGGAAAATGGCGCTGTTCCCGCGTGGGGCGGAGATATTGGCGAATGGAGTCGGCGCGGCTCCGGCATTGGCCTTGGCGGTGGGTGAAAGCACCTTGGTGTGTTTGCCCGGTGTGCCAGTCGAGATGAAGGATATATATGCCTCGTCCTTGCAGCCGGTGCTGGCCCGCACGATTGGCACAGGTGGCTATGTGGAGCGCAACATTATCTTGGACAAAGGCGATGAGAGCCGAATTGCGCCGGTGCTGCTCAGCGCGCAGACCACCCACAGCACGGTATACATCAAATCGCGCGGGCAAACGATTGAGGGTATACCGCGTCTGACTGTGGTGTTGTCGCGGGGTGGAGACGATCTATCGACAGTACGCGGCGCAGTGCTGGCAGCCGAGCAGGAAGTGACGGCTGGGCTTGAGGCGCTGGGGTACGGTATTCTAAAAGTCGTTGAATAGGAACGAGTCTGTCGGTATACTTACCTTAATTCAATATTCAATCAGCAGGAGCAAACCAATGAGCGACAATACCCTTCGACCCGCTAACCCAATCTCCCGATTTTTGAGCGATGAGCAGGATCCGGCTATCACCGAACAGGTCTTCAATAAGGTCTCGCAATTGCTGACCCAAGGTGAAGAAATTGCCTATATCGCTGTGCAGAAACCGATTGTGTCGCTCACGCCAGATAGCGTGGTGCTGACCAATAAACGGTTTATTTTGTATCGCCCAAAGCTATTGGGCCGAGTAGATTTTCACGATCATATTTGGCGCGATTTGAGTGACGCCAAGCTGGACGAGGGCATTCTCATGTCCAACTTCTCGATTGCGAATATTAACGGGGAAGTGCTGATGATGGATAGCTTGCCCAAAACCCAAGCGCGCAAAGTATATGCCTTTGCCCAGCAGATGGAAGAATTTGTGCGCGAAGAGCGCCGCATCCGCGATATGGAAGAGAAGCGTGCCGCTGCTGGTGGCATTAACATCGCTGGGATGCCGGGCATGAACATGGCGGCTCAGACCTCAGCCCCACCGCCCAAAGAGGATCCGGTGCAGGTGTTGGGCAAACTCAAGCAACTGCTTGATGCTGGTTTGATTACACAGCAAGAATACGACACGAAGAAGAACGATATTTTGTCGCGAATGTAAACGGGGTTGAGAAGGTTCAAAAGTTCATAAAGTTTGTAAGGTTCGAACCGTCTCAACCTTAAGAACTATATGAACTTTATGAACCTTAAGAATCTTATGACCTTTTCAACCTTAAGAAATGAAATTACACGAATTCCAATCCAAACAGATTTTTGGTAAATATGGTGTGCCGGTGCCTGCGGGCATAGTGGCCGATAACGTTGATGATGCGGTGAAAGCAGCTGAGCAGATCGGTCTGCCCGTTGTGATTAAAGCGCAGGTCTTGGTGGGTGGACGCGGTAAAGCGGGTGGCGTAAAAGTGGCCAAAACGCTGGACGATGTGCGTGAGAAAGCTGCCGCCATTTTGGCACTGACGATCAAAGACCTACCAGTGCGGCGTGTGTTGATTGACCCGGCCGCCGACATCCGCAACGAGATTTATTTGGGCATTGTGATTGACCGCAATAACCGGCGGGCCACCTTGATGGCCAGTGCGGCGGGTGGCATTGATATTGAAGAAGTAGCGCACACCACGCCCGAGAAGATCGTGCGGGTGCCGCTTGATCCGTTTATGGGGTTGCCCCAATATTTGGCCAATGACGTGGCTGTGGCGATTGGGTTGCCGCGTGAGCACTGGGCTGCTTTTGCCAAGATCGCACGGGGGTTGGCTCAGGCATTTATTGAAAATGACGCGTCGCTGGCCGAGATTAACCCCCTGGCCATGGTTGGCCAGCCCGATGGCAGCCTGAAGCTGATGGCGTTGGATGGCAAGATGGTGATCGACGATAACGCTATGTTTCGGCACCCTGATCTAGAAGCCATGCGCGATCCAGACGAGGACAGCGAGGCCGAGAAGCAGGCGCGTATCACCGGCATAAACTTCATCAGCCTGGATGGCGAAGTGGGCTGCATGGTGAACGGCGCAGGTCTGGCAATGGCCACCATGGATGTGGTGAAATTCTACGGCGGCAGCGCCAGCAACTTTTTGGATGTCGGCGGTGGGGCTAAAGCTGACAAAGTGGCGGCAGCGCTGCGGCTTATTCTGGCCGACGAAAAAGTAAAAAGCGTTTTGGTCAATATCTTTGGCGGGATTACCCGTTGTGATGAAGTGGCCAAAGGTATTGTCGATGCCATGAAAATTGTCGATGTGAAAGTGCCAATGGTGGTCCGGTTGGTCGGCACCAATATGGAAGAAGGCAAACGCATCCTGGAAAGTGCTAACCTGCACTCGGCGGATACGCTGGGTGAGGCGGCGCAAAAAGCGGTGGAATTGGCAAAAGCGTAGAGCGTGGTGCGAAGGGCGTAGGGCGATCTGATACGCCCTTCGCCTCTCGCTATTCGCTTCTCTCTACACGCCCACACGGGCGTTTTTATTTTTCCGCGATAATAACAGCTTAACGTGTCAAGCGCTGCTGAGTTTTCATCTTTACAGCAAGCCAAAGCCTACGACTTGCGGACCCTGGGTGACATTTATGATCGATACAGCCCGGTGGTCTATCGCTGCGTGTATCGGGTATTAAATGACATGTCTTTGGCGGAGGAATGTGTGGCCGAAGTATTCAGCCAATTGCTGCACGCATTAGGTAGCAAGGGTGGGCATGTGCGCGAGGTGGATATTTTTTTGATGCGTGCGGCGATGGCGTGGGTTGACGCACGCTTGCACAACCAGATACAGGACGAGCAGTCTGAAAGTGATTCGCTCGATGCATCTGTAGCACTAAGTAAAATTGAACCTGAAGATGTGCGGCAGGCATTACGAAAGTTGTCTGCTGAAGGGCGTACAGTGTTGTTGCTCAAGTTTTTGGAAAGCTGGGACGATCAACAAATTGCGGGGGTTATTGCGATACCTGCCAATACTTTACATGACCGGTATAAACAGGCGTTGGAAGACCTGCGGCGGACGCTAAAATTGGCACGGTAATTTGCAATGAAAACCCCAGATAGCCCAACCGAGCCAAGTCTGGATTTGCGTGCAGCACGCCACTTGGAAAAGCTGCGCCGTGTGCCAATTCGCGATTATGTTACATCGACTCAAGGCCGCAACGCGTTTTTGGCCCAAGCCCAATCGCTGCGTATGCAAGAGCCAAGTATTCGCTTAACTTGGCACGAATGGCTGGGCAAGTTGATGCGTCCACGCCCTGGCTTGTTGTTGCGGGTGCTGGTGTTGGTGCTGATTATGTCCGGTGTCGTGATGGGCATGAGCGGCCTGGCGACTGCAACACAATTCAGTTTGCCCGGTAGCCCACTGTATTCCATCAAAATGTGGATGGAGAACTCGCAGATTGCCTTCGCCAATGCGCCGCAAACCCGGGCTGATTTGGCTATGACTTTTGCCTATCGACGGATCAAAGAGATTGAATTGCTGGATAGCACTGGTGTAGTGGTCCCTGCCGAAACGTATACTCGTATGCATCGCCAGATGGCCTACGCGTTTGAATCAGCTGCTCAGATGGATGATGCACACCTACAAGCGTTACTGCAAGAAGCAGATGGACAGTTGTTATTGCAACAGGAAATATTGCACCGTCTGCAATCACCTGCACCCAGCCACGCCACTGAGGTGATCGAGCGCCAACGGACTTGGGCAGAACTGGGGTTAGTTGAACCGGCGGGATATCGTGAACAACTGCGTCAATTGGGTGTGGAACAAATGCTTTCGCAGAATTAAGGGGCAAGCTATTAGAATCGCCCAAAGCATGAAGTTTCAAACAATGGTCCATATCGTGTCGACTGTGTTGCTAAACAGTGTGGCGCGTATACACGTCACGGGTCGGCAGCATGCCCAAACTCGTGGTCCGCTGATCTTTTGTGCCAACCATTTAACGCGCTGGGATCCGCCACTGATGTTTATGATGTTGCCGCGCGGAATCAATGTCATGCCGGTGGTTGGAGAGAAATGGCGACAGATATGGTTTTTCCGCTGGCTGTTCGACAATATGGATAGCGTATGGGTGAAACCTGATGAGATTGACCGCGACAAGCTGAAGCGCATTTTGAGTGCCCTAAAAGCCGGGCGCTCGCTCGGTTTGGCCCCCGAAGGCACGCGCAGCAAAACGGGCGGGTTGCAAATGGCCAAACCCGGTACAGCCTGGGTAGCCCGGGCATCAGGTGTGCCGGTGTTGCCTGTTGCAGTCTGGGGAGTGGAATTTATCCAGCCCAACTTGAGGCGATTGCGGCGGACTGATGTGTATGTGTGTATCGGCGCCCCGTTTGTGGTCTCGCGTGACGTTAGCATCGAAGCTGGCACCCAGCAGATAATGTGCGCAATTGCGGCCATGTTGCCGGAGAAGTATCGCGGGGTGTATTCTCAACAGGTATAATTATGGTATGGTAAATACATTCCTCGGTATCGCGCAAATCATCCTTGGGTTAGCGCTGATTGCGGGTGTGCTGATCCAAAGTAAAGGTGAAGAATTGGGCGGCGTATTTGGCGGCGCAAGCGGTGTCTATCAGACACGACGCGGCGTGGACAAGATGCTGTTCACCATCACCGTTCTTCTGGCGATTGCGTTCTTTGGCTTGGCCCTTGTAAACGTGATTGTGTCTCAGTCCCCAGCTCAGTAAACAATTTATGATTTCAGATTGAAGATTTGAGATTGGGTTCACATCCAAGTTTTTACACTTCAATCTGAGATCGTAGAGGGTAACTTCCTCGTGCGTTCTCTTCGTCCGCTGCTTATTCTTCTTGTTGTTGGCGTTATCGCCGTCGGCTCTCTCATCCTTTTATTTTTGCCGCGCGGTAACAACCCCATTACATCCAATACAGGGGGCACCTTTGTAGAGGGGGTCGTGGGTACGCCGCAATTTATGAACCCGTTGCTTTGCGATAGCGACACGGACCGGGATTTGTGTGGCCTACTCTTCTCTGGCCTAACTCGCTTCGACGAAAATGGCGAAGTTGTGCCTGATTTGGCCAGCACTTGGAGCATTTCCGAGAATGGGCTGACCTACACGTTTAAGTTGCGTCAGGATCTCAAATGGGAAGATGGCACACCCCTGACTGCAGACGATGTACTGTTTACAGTTAAGCTGCTGCAGGATAAAGACTTCCCTGGGCGGCAGGATATTGGGCAGTTGTGGCGCACAGTGCGCGTAGAAAAGCCGGACAACTACACCGTGCAGTTTGTGCTGCGCCAGCCGTATGCCCCGTTTTTGGATGTTACGACAGTGGGTCTGTTGCCTGTGCACATCCTGAAAACCACCCCTGCAATTGAGCTGCGCGGGATGACTTTTAATTTGCAACCCAAAGGCAATGGGGTATGGCGCATTTCAGAAATAAATAGTGTGAGCAATCGCATTTCAACAATTGTGCTTGAGCATTCTGCCACGTATATTGGCGCTAGACCCAAGATTGGACGATTGATTTTTCGCTACTACTCCAATTCGCAAGCGCTTTTAGATGCGTTTAAGAATGGTGATGTAGACAGCATGGCCAATTTGTCTCCGGCCGACCAGCAGAAAGCGGAAGCTCTAGATAATGTCACAATGTATTCTGCGCGTATTTCGCGCTATATCGGTCTATTTGTAAATTTGCGTAAGGATAGTACCGCCATTGCCTTGACCGAAAAACAGGTGCGCCAAGCCCTCATGTATGCGCTGGATCGGGACGCGCTTATCCGCGATACGCTGAACGGGCGTGGCGTCGTAGCGGATGCACCGTTTGTGCCGGATACCTGGGCCTTTGACCCGACTGCGCCACGTTACACTTATGATCCAGACCGCGCCAAGCAACTACTGCGTAACGCCGGGTTTGAGCTCACCGCAATCGCGCCGTCTAACGTAGAAGTGTGGCAAAAGGCGGGGGAGGCGATTGACTTTACGTTGCTGACGCCGGACACCGGGGTGTATCCCGCCATTGCGGAGGCCATTGCCAAACAGTGGCGGGCAATTGGGGTGCAGGTAACAGTGCAACCAGTGCGCAATTTGGCGACTGTATTTGCGACCACCCGCCCGTTGCAGTTTCAATTGGCCCTGGTTGCGGTGCCATTGGACGGCGATCCTGACCCATATGCCTATTGGCATCAGAGTCGCGCTGCGGTTGGCCAAAATTACACCGGCTGGGAAAATAAAGAAGCGAGTGACCTCATTGAGCAGGCGCGCACTACTTCGGATCGAGCCGTGCGGGCCGAGTTGTATCACAAGTTTCAGGCGATTTGGACCGATGAAGTGCCGGCGTTGCCGCTCTACTTCCCAACCTATCGCTATTACGTCTCCGCGCGGGTGCGCGATGTGCAGCTTGGCCCCATCACCTATCTGAGCGACCGTCTGCGCGGCTTAAACCAGTGGTCGATCGGCACCAAATAAAACCAACAAGGCCGAGCGATTGCGGCATTTGCTTTTTACTTTCTACTTTCAATATTGCGCTTTCAACTCTTAGTGCTCTCCCAAATAAGCGCCTTTTACCTGCGGGTCGTTTAGCAAATCTTTGCCGCTGCCGCTGAGGACGATGTTGCCGGTTTCAATGACATAACCGCGGTTGGCAATGCTGAGCGCAAGTCGGGCGTTCTGTTCTACCAGTAAGATCGTGGTGCCCTCTTTGTTCAGCGTCTTGATGATGCTAAAAATCTGATCGACCAGAATGGGGGCGAGACCCATCGAGGGTTCGTCCAGCAGCATGATGCGTGGGCGAGCCATAAGGGCGCGCCCCATCGACAACATTTGCTGCTCGCCACCCGACAGGGTGCCACCGCGCTGGCTGATGCGCTCCTGTAGCCTGGGAAACAACGAAAATACGTGCTCCATATCGCGGGTGATGCCGTCTTTGTCGTTGCGTTGATAAGCACCCATTTCTAGATTTTCACGCACGGTCATCTTGGAAAATATCAGACGGCCTTCGGGTGATTGGCTGATGCCACGTTGCACAATCTCATGGGGCGGTAATTTTTCCAGCGCGACGCCTTCCAGCAAAATGGTGCCTTCGGATGGCCGTAGCAGACCCTGGATAGTGCGCAGCGTGGTGGTTTTACCTGCACCGTTGGAGCCGATCAGCGTCACGATTTCGCCTTTCTCAACCGTCAGGCTGATGCCTTTGAGCGCATGAATATTGCCGTAGTAAGTATGGACGTTTTTCAGTTCGAGCATTAGAGGGGATTGTAGTCGAATTAAGAAGTATGAAGTATGTAACGATTATGCTTCCTTCATACCTCATACCTCATAGTTTTCTGCAGTTGCGCCTTGTATAACCATCTGCTATACTTTGAAACACAAGCCGGAGTGGCGAAATGGCAGACGCGCCACGTTCAGGGCGTGGTGAGATTACTCTCATCGGGGTTCAAGTCCCCGCTTCGGCATGTTTGTCTTTGTCTGATTGCATCGCAGCGTTTAACGTAGCCTAGGCCTAGTCCAATCACAAGCCTTTTGATTTTCATACATCGTAAAACGCGCGATCCATGTTCTCCTCTCAATCCAATTCCCAAACATCTCTTTCTCTTTCTTCTCGTACGCTTCTAATCATTGCCGCAGGCGCATTGCTATTGGCTATGCCACTGGCGCTGAACGTGATGAACCGTATTCGGGCGGAACAACGCATGCGGTTGGCCGTCGCTCAGATGTCTGCCCAAGTCAAACTCAATCAGGAAAAACTGGATCGTTTGGCCGATGCCGCCACCTACGCGAATAGCGATGCTTATGTCGAGCATTGGGCGCGGGTGCAGCAACGTTGGGTAAAAAACGGTGAAACGCCTGTGATTTCTGCCTTAGATGAGCAACCTCTGGTCCCACAGCCTTGGTGGCAGCAATTTTTGACGCCATAGGGCGAACCTGCCCTCGTGCAACATTTTCTACCAATATGTCTCGTCCGGTGTAGACTTAGAGAGTAGAGAGACTAGTTAGGAGGGAGTAACCCATGTTTGGTAGGGATAAATCTGCAGCAAAACAGCCTACATCGTCGGGCAGCCAAGTAAATGGCAGCTCTGCACCGCAAAACATCCCAGTCAGCCCCACGAACTCAAAGATCGAAACGGTGATTGGACCAGCGTGCCGCATTAATGGCAAGTTGCAAAGTGAAGGTGGTTTACGTATCGATGGTATTTTTGATGGCTCGATTCACATTACGGGCAACCTAGTGGTGGGTGAGTCGGCCACAGTCATTGCCGATATCGTGGCGTATAACATCACCGTGTCGGGCACAGTGAAAGGCAATATCACGGCGAACAAAATCGAGATCATGGAAACCGGCAAAGTGTGGGGTGACCTGAATGTCAATACGCTTTTGCTAAACGAGGGTGCATTCTTGCGTGGCAATACCAACATGCAGGGCGATGTCGAACCGCCTGCGTTGGAACCCCCTGATATGTCGATGATGCCCAAATTCGCATTGCCCTCTCCAGATGCCGAAAATAATAAGCAAGACGAGTAAACATGGCCTCAGCTTCTAAACTCACTTTGGCTGATGTGGAGCGAGTGGCCCACTTGGGTCGCTTAGCATTGACCGACGAGGAAAAAGCGCGCTATGCCGAGCAGCTTTCGGCGGTGCTGGACTATGCTGAACAGCTTGCCAACATCGATGTGGAAGGCATTGCGCCTACTGCCACGGTGCTTTCGGTGCGCAGTGTCATGCGCGAGGGCGATGAAGTGGCTGACATGCTCGTTCGTAGAGACGCGCTAGCCAATGCCCCCAAGAGCGACGGTGCCAGCTTTGAGGTGCAGGCAACGTTCGGCGACCCAGATTGATCTTTCATTTCTCATCTTTCATCTTTCATTTCTCATTTCTCATTTCTCATTTGGTTGCTGCGTCACACAGTACAACAAATGTGAAATGAAAGATGAGAAATAAATAAATAGCTTCGTGTCTGAGTTAACCTCCCTGACTATCTTCCAAGCCCGCGCCAAATTGAAAGCGGGCGAGATCACCTCGGTTCAATTGACCGAGGCTTTTTTGCGCCGAATCGATGCGCTGAACCCTCGTTTGAATGTGTATCTGACGGTGGATCATGCGGGTGGGTTGGCAATGGCGCAAGCGGCTGACCGACGTATTGCCGCCGGGGAAGACACACCTGTCTTAGGCGTGCCGCTGGCGGTGAAAGATGTGCTCAGCACCCAAGGTCTGCGCACGACTGCTGGCTCTAAGATTCTAGAAAACTACGTGCCGGTATGGGACGCCACGGCAGTTGCAAAACTGCGGGCTGCTGGAGCCGTATTTTTGGGCAAAACCAACACTGATGAATTCGCGATGGGTTCTTCGACCGAGAACTCGGCATACGGGGTGACCCATAACCCGTGGGATGAAAGCCGCGTGCCGGGCGGTTCGTCGGGCGGTAGCGCGGCAGCGGTGGCGGCGGATTTGTGCTGTGCGGCGCTAGGCACCGACACGGGGGGCAGTGTGCGCCAGCCAGCCTCATTGTGCGGGGTGACGGGCCTCAAGAACACCTATGGCCGTGTCTCGCGTTATGGTCTGATCGCCTTTGGTTCTTCGCTAGACACGATAGGGGTGTTGGCCAAAGATGCTCGCGATGCTGCGATCGTTTTGAACATGATTGAAGGGCACGACGCGCACGACAGCACCAGCGTCGATCAGGCTAAAACGCAAGCCCCGCACGCCGTACGCCCCATGTTGGGTGGGTTGCGTATCGGTGTGCCCAAAGAGTATTTCATCGACGGCATGCAACCCGAAGTTGTTGAAGCGGTTCGTGCGGCGATAGCCCATTTGCAAGGCATGGGCGCGACCCTCGTGGATATAAGTTTGCCCAACACCAGTCTGGGTCTGCCGGTGTATTACCTGATCGCCCCAGCCGAAGCTTCGGCCAACCTGGCCCGTTTTGACGGTGTGAAATACGGCTTGCGGGTGCAGGGCGATGACCTTATTGACACGTATATGAAGACCCGCGGCGCTGGGTTTGGGCCGGAAGTGAAGCGGCGCATCATGCTGGGCACGTATGTGCTGAGCGCAGGTTATTACGATGCTTATTACATTCGTGCCCAGAAAGTTCGCACGCTGATCAAGCGCGATTTTGAGCGGGCGTTTGAACAATGCGATGTGATTGCCGCCCCGGTGGCTCCCAGCACCGCGTTTAAGATCGGCGAGAACGTGAATAACCCGATCCAGATGTATCTGGAAGATGTGTTTACCTTGCCGCTGAGTTTGGCAGGCTTTTGTGGGGTGAGCGTGCCATGTGGTTTTGACCAGAAACGTCTGCCGATCGGCTTACAATTGATGGGGCCAGCCTTTGGCGAAGCGACGATTTTGAATGTCGCCGACGCCTATCAGCAGACGACAGACTGGCATCAAGCACGACCGAAGATTGGAGCTTCTAGCAATCACTAATCTCCGAATTCCTAACTATGAACATCATCATCCTACTTGCCGGATATGGCACTCGACTTCGCCCTCACACATATACCAAACCTAAGCCACTGATTATGGTTGCCGGCAAACCAGTATTGGCACATATTTTGGATGGCATAGCCAATGTCTCGATCGACAAAATCGCCTTTGTCGTGGGCTACTTGGGAGATCAGTTCGAGCCCTACGTCAAAAAACAGTATCCTAATGTTCACGCGGAATACATTGAGCAGAAAGAAGCCAACGGGCAGGCCAGCGCTATTTTGCTGGCCAAAGATGCGGTGAAAGGGCCGACTTGTGTGATTTTCGGTGATACGGTGACCGATGTCGATTTGTCTAAAATAGATACCCAGTCGGACGATGATGGTGTGATGTTTGTGCGCGAAGTGGAGGATCCCCGGCGTTTTGGGGTGGCTCAGGTGGGCGACGATGGTGTGATTAAGCGCATTATCGAGAAACCTGCCACGCTGGAGAATCGACTGGCATTGATTGGTGCGTATTATGTGAAAGACGCAGCTATGCTCATGTCGGCCTGTCAGCATTTGGTCGACAATAATATCCAGACCAAGGGCGAGTATTACCTGGCTGATGCGTTAAACGTGATGATTGATCGTGGGGCGCGCCTGCGCACTGAGCGAGCCAACGTATGGCTGGATTGTGGCAAGCCCGATGCGGTATTGGAGACCAATCGCTATTTACTCAGTCATGGTTTGGACAACAGTGCCGTTTGGGAGAGCAACAGCAAAGTCGTGGTGGTGCCGCCGGTATATATTCACCCCAGTGCCAAGATCGAGAACAGCGTGATTGGACCGAATGCCAGCATCGGCGAGAACTGCGTCGTCAGCAATAGCGTGATCCGCGAGAGTATTATCGACACTGGCGCGCAAGTCACTGAACATGTGCTTGCTAATTCCCTGATTGGTCGTGACGCAATATTAATCGGCCGCCCCCGCAAGTTCAATGTCGGCGACTCCTCCGTCGTCGGGTTCGATGAAGACTAAATACCAGAATGGGACGCGGATTTACAGGATGACAGGATTTTTAGGATAGCCAATTAAAGCAACGCTCATGCGAAATTTTATTTCACAACGTGTAAATGCGGTCCCGCCGTCAGGGATTCGCAAGTTTTTCGATATTGCAGCGACGATGAAAGATGTGATCTCGCTGGGAATCGGCGAGCCGGACTTTGTGACGCCGAAGCCGATGCTGGATGAAGGTCTGGCATCGCTTATGCGCGGCGAAACCGGTTATACCAGCAACAGCGGTACCCTGTCGTTGCGTACGGCGCTCAGCCAGCACATCGACAAGATGTATGGGGTGAACTACGACCCGGAGCTGGAAATCCTAATCACAGTGGGCGTGAGCGAAGCGATGTATTTGTCGCTTACTGCGATCATCGATCCGGGTGATGAAGTGATTGTGCCGCAGCCGTGTTTTGTGGCCTATGCGCCCGAGGTAACTTTTGCCGGTGGTGTGCCGGTGGCGATTCCTTGTCAGGTCAAAAACGAGTTTCAAGTGACGGGAGCAGAGATCGAAGCGCGCATCACTAAGAAAACCAAAGCTATTTTGATCGGCTACCCCAATAACCCGACCGGGGCAGTACTCAGTATCGAACGGATGCGCGAGATTGCCGAAATTGCCACCAAATATGATCTTTTGGTAATTAGCGACGAGATTTACGACCGGCTGGTGTATGGCGTACAGCATGTATGCTTCTCATCGTTGCCGGGGATGAAAGAGCGCACGATTTTGCTGGGGGGCTTTAGCAAAGACTATGCCATGACCGGTTGGCGCATTGGCTATGTGTGCGCTCCGCCGGACTTGTTGGGGGCTACCCGCAAGGTGCATCAGTACACCATCATGTCCGCACCAACGACTGGTCAGCACGCGGCGCTGTATGCGTTGAAGCACGGCGAAGAGTATGTGCAGTCGATGGTGGCCGAATATGACCGCCGTCGCAAGCTGATCGTGAGTGGCTTTAACTCGCTCGGTCTAGATTGCTTCGAGCCTCGCGGTGCATTTTATGCCTTCCCTTCAATTGCAAAGACCGGCATGAGCAGCGACGAATTCTGTGATCGGCTGCTGGCCGAGGAACAAGTGGCAGTTATCCCTGGCGGTGCCTTTGGTGAGGGTGGGGAAGGCTTCGTGCGAGCGGCCTATGCCACCTCGTACGAGAAGATCGAAACGGCGCTGGAGCGGATGGGGCGCTTTATGCAGCGGCACGGGTGAGACTATTGACCATTTGCCATTGACCATTGCACTCTAATGGCCAATGGCAAATCCTCTATGGCACGGGTTGCATTGCTAGTTCTGGATAGATTAGTTTGCCTTCACGCCGTGCAATCTCAATGATCGTGCTGACAGCATCCTCGTCCCATTGTATAAGCCCACATGCAATCGGCTCTATACGACCATCCACTTTGGCCGCAACCCGCCATAGTTGTAGGCGTTTGTCTAGAGATTTATCTCGGTCGAATAGCGAGGAGACGATTACCACATCAATATCACTATCGACACGTGCAGCATTGCGTGCATGTGAGCCAAATAGCACGCCAAACTTGACAGGAATATTTTGCAATGCCAAAGCTTGGAGATAGCCCTGAACGGCTTTCACAATTGCTTCTTCAGCCATTTCATCATCTCCTCGGCATCTGCCAAAATCTTCTGAACTTGCTTTTTTGATAAACGTGGTTCTTCAATGGGTGGATAACGTCCATTCAAGTTGAAGGGATTCATACTCGCCAAAGTATCCACTTGCTGTGAGGATAACCCTAAATTTGCGCGTTGTGCCAACATCACCAAATTATGAATAAATGGCGCAATATTGCCGCTCTGTTTGCACACATGCGCCTTAAGCAACTTTTCAAGCGCCAAATGTGCAAAGAAAAGGCCATGCGCATATCGCCTAATTTCGATAAGCTCATTCGCTACACGCCAATCCAAAAGCGCACCACGGCGCCAATGTTTGATGTGTTTGTCGATGTCGACCATTGGGCTATTTTACAAGCAGGTCATGCCGGCAACAATTCGCTCAGCTTCTCTCGCGCAATCTGGGGCGAGTCTTCTAGCAGATAACACGAGGCGGCGCGGTATTTTTCGGTCTGGAACAACGGTGGCTCGGCCAGGCGACACTTGTCCATGACAAACGGACAGCGCGAGGCAAACTTGCAGCCATGCCCGGTGCTGCTCCCTTCGGCTTCTTTGGCGGGCAATTGCTCGCTGCCCCAGCGCCGGTTTAAGTCGGGCCACGGGATCGAATCGATCAACAGCCGGGTATAGGGATGTTTGGGCTGTTTGATGACGGTGTCCACATCGCCTGCTTCCATGACCGAACCACGATACAACACCATGATGGAGTTGGCCACGTGAAAGGCCGTGGTCAGGTCGTGGGTGATATACAGGATCGAGATACCGTGCTCGCGGGTGAGGCCGCGCAAGCTCTCCAGAATCGTGGCGCGCAACGAGGCATCCACCATCGATACCGGCTCATCAGCCACGATCAGCTTGGGCTTGAGCAACAACGCACGTGCTACGTTGATGCGCTGGCGCTGACCACCGGAAAGTTGGTGCGGGAAGCGACCCAGAATGTCTTCCGGACGCAGACCGACCGCATTGAGCGCCTCTTCCATCTTCTTGCGCGCTTCCAGTTTGGACTTGGCCAGCTTGAATTTCTCGATCGGCACGTTTAGCAGGTGGTCAACCGTGTAGAACGGATTGAACACTGCAAACGGATCTTGGAAGACGGCCTGGACTTCCTTGCGAAATTCCACGCGCGCATCGCCGGTCAGTGTGGAAATATCCTTGCCTTTGTAGAAAATGTGGCCTTTGCTTGGCTCAATAAAGCCGAGCAACAACATGGCCAGCGTCGTCTTGCCGCTGCCGCTTTCACCCGCCACGGTCATGATGGTGGGCTTATCATCTTCTAGCGTTAGGGAGACATCATCCAGCGCGACGGTAGCCGAGCGGGAGATCAACCCTTTGCTGTAAGTTTTGGTAACGTTGCGAAATTCGAGTAATGGAGCCATAGGGAAATTGAGAATTAAGAAGTATGAATGAAGAAAGGAAACCGTTCAAATAGGACACGGCTTCTTAATTCTTAATTTTTACTTCTCCATTTTTATCATACAGGTGACAGGAGACGAAGCGACCGGAGGGCAGCTGTTCCAGTTGTGGGACGTTGGTTCTGCAGATGTCCATAACCTTTTGGCAGCGCGGGTTAAAGGCGCAGCCGGGAGGCAGGCGCAACAGCGCCGGAGCCAGGCCAGGAATGCCCTTGAATACGCCTTTGTTCTCCAGGCTGGGCAGACTCTCGATTAAGGCCTGCGCGTAGGGGTGCAACGGGTCGGTGAACATCTCGTGCACAGTGCTGACCTCGGTCAGTTTGCCGGCATACATCACGGCGACTTTATCGACGAATTGGGCCATCAAGCCCATATCGTGGCCGATCAGGATGATCGCTGCGCCGAGCTGCTTTTGCACCCGGTCGAGCGTTTCCATGACCTGTCGTTGGGTCACCACGTCGAGTGCGCTGGTGGGCTCGTCGGCAATAATGACTTTGGGATTAAGCAAAATGCCGATGGCGATACACACGCGTTGTTTCATGCCGCCGGATAACTCATGGGCATACATGCGGGCCACACTGCGTTTCAAATCGACGGATTCAAGCGCCTTTTCCAGCCGTTCTTGTACTTCAGCGTTGCTGACTTTGGGCATGTGCGCCTTGATGGCATCGCGCATTTGGTTCTCGACACGCAGAACCGGATTGAGCGAGTTCATTGCGCCCTGTGGGATGTAGGCGATCTTGCTGAGGCGAGCATGGCGCATCTCGGTCTCGCTCAATTTGGTCAAGTCAGTATCGTCGACGAAAACTGAGCCCTCTTCGATACGACCCGGTGGCTTGATCATTCGCATCATGGCCAGGGCCATCGTGCTTTTGCCAGAACCAGATTCGCCGACCAGGCCAAGTTTTTCGCCTGCATTTAGCTTGAAGCTGACTTTGTCCAGCGCGCAAGCGCGACCGGAATCGGTGTAATATGTCACAGTGAGTTCGTTGACCCGAAGCACTGGTGCGTTTGTATTTGCAATGCTGCTCATGCTGATTACTCGGTCCTCCGCAGGCGTGGATTGGCGACTTCGTCGAGACCGACATTGATGAGGGTGAGCGAGCCGAAAATCAGGATCAGCGAGAGCGAAGGCCACAATGGCCACCACCACCATCCATTAAATAGTGCAGCTTGATATTGAGCAAAGTAGATGATATTGCCGATCAGTGGCTCGCGTAGTGGACCAAGGCCGAGTACCGACAAGCCGAATGAGGCGAACAGCGCGAAGAAGACTTGTCCCACAAAGCTGGCAGCGATAAATGGCAGCAAGTTGGGCAGAATCTCTTTGAAGATAATCTCAACATTGCTCATGCCTGAAAGCTTGGAGACGTTGACGAACATCCGCTCTCGCATAGACAGTACTTGTGCGCGGACGACAAGCGTGGGCCCCATCCAGGCCAGTGCCGCCACTACTCCGGCCATGATCAAAATTCCTTGCGAGATGGGGCCGAACTGGCGAGACATTAGATTCTTGTCGATCGAGCTTGCGATCAACACTTGTATGAGAAAGACCGGTATCGGTTGTAATATCTGGCAGATGCCCTTAATAATTGTGTCGATTATTCCGCCAAAGTAGGCCGAAGTGAAGCCTAGCACCACGCCGAGGCCGGTACCAATGGCTCCGGCCAGAATGCCGACCAGAGCGGTCTGCCACAATCCCCGGACCATTGCGGCAAGAAGATCACGTCCATAAAAATCGGTCCCCAACGGATATTGGGCGCTCGGGGGCTGCTTGGGTTTCGCAGCGAGCGGATAGGCCATCTTCTTCGTGTTAATCGAAGCTGAACCGATGACGGTGAAAAGCGTCAGGAAGACCACAATGAGAACGCCGAAGACCAAGCTCTTGTTGCGGCGTAGATAGCGCAACATGAGTTTGCTGCGCGACGGAAACTCTACCGCAGTTGAAACCGGGGAGGGAGATACAAGTGTAGATGCGGACATATTTCAGTTATTCATTGGTGGCGATGATTATTTTAGTAGCGGATGCGCGGGTCAAGCAGTGGATAGATCAAGTCGATGACAAGCATGAAAATGGCAACTGAGAGAATAAGAAACAGCGTGATCCCGTAAATTACGAAGTAATCATTGGAAAGAATGGCCGCTCCCAGCACCGATCCCACGCCAGGCAGACCATATAAATTTTCAACCAAACCACCAGCGACAATGACACCGCTAAATGCCAATGCCAGCTGAGTCACCTGGGGCAGCAAGGCGTTGCGAATGTAATACTGCGAGAAGATAGTGCGCGGGGCGAGACCCTTGTGTTCGGCAAAATTTACATAGTCTTCGCCCTGAATGGTGACACCCATGCCGCGCATGCCGAGTGCCCAGAATCCGACAGAAGCCAGAATCAATGAAACGGCAGGCAAAATCTGATGTCTGGCCACATCCAGAATAAAGCCAAGCGACATATTTGGTACAGTCCCCTTGGCATACGCACCTCCCAATGGCAATAACTGCAAACGATATGCAACGTAGAACAGCAACAATAGCCCTATAAGATATGGAGGTATACCTTGCAGCATCATCAGTGGTGCCATGACTCCCTTGATCCAACTTGGGCTACGGGGCCAGGAGGTTAGTGCGCCCAACAGGTTGCCCAGCAAGAATGAGACCAGGGTCGTTGTCAACAATAACCCGATAGTCCAGGGCAATGCCTCCAGCACCAACTCGGTAACTGCTTTGGGGTATTTGTTGAGTGAAGGGCCAAGATCACCACGCAGGATCTGGCCGATATAACGAAAGTATTGCTCGACCAGGGGTGCATCGAGGCCAAATTGTCGGTTATAGGCGGCTATGATTTCTTCAACGTTCTTGGGCGAGTAGCCACCGGAACGGGCCAGCTCGGCGAAACGTTCGCGAATCGGGTTCTTTGTTGACAGCCGAGGAATAAAAAAGGTAATTGTCGCCGCTACCCAGATCACAAG